>CAIUDS010000524.1 GCA_903897985.1 uncultured delta proteobacterium | reverse complement strand
CTCAAGTTTCGGGACCGGTTTCCAGTCCAGCCCGAACGAGTATTTCTCCCCCCATCTCCGGATCAGCTTCTCATGGGTCTCGGCGTCCCGCGCGTCCACAAAGGTGTAGCCGAGGCTTACGGCCAGGGTGGGCAGGGGCTTTGCCACCATCGAGGCTTCCCATCCCGGGGCGCGCACGCTGTCCACATTATTGTAGGCATAGACCAGGTTGTCCCACACGATCAGGTCGGTGTATCGGACATCGAAATAGGTTACGCCGAGTTTGAGGTCCCCGTCAAAGAATTCCTGGTCCAGCCCGGCTTCCCAGCTTTCGCTTTTTTCCGGCTTGAGTCCGGGGTTGCCGACCTGGAACCCGCCGACGAAGCCGTAGAGTTGGAACAGGCTGGGCGCCTTGAACCCGGTCCCGACCCCGGCGCGGAGCTTGGGGCCTTGCTTGAGGGGCTGGAGGTAGCCGCTGAATTCGCCGGTGGGGTGGTTGCCGAACTGGTCGCTCGAGTCGGCGCGGCCGCCGGCCATGAACCCGTATTGCAGCGTGTGGAAATCCCAGAGCGCGAACGCACTCCGGGTGACCAGCATCGTGCGCGGGAACTCGTCCACATAGGGGCCATAGTCGCCGTCGCCCTTGATCGTGCTCTCGCCCGACTCGTCTTGATATTCCAGCCCGGCGACAAATTTATTTTCCAGGTTGGGCGAGAATTCCCCCTGCCAGGACGCCTTGCGCAAGTCGCTCTCGTAGTCGCCGTTCATGGAGGTGTTGGGGTGGGCATCGTCCGGATCGTCATTGTAGTTGCGCAGATGATACGCATACTGGGCCGCGAGCGTCTGCTTGAAGTCGCCGGTGGTGACAACCGCGCTCGCGCCGGTGTAATACTGGGTGCCGTCCGTGGTGTAATTGGGGTCGTCTTCGGGCAGCCCGGTGACTAGGTTGACCGTATCCAGCTCGGTCTCGGAGGAGATGGCTTTTCCAACTAGGTCCAGTTCCAGCCAACTCGCGGGCTTGCCCCCGCCTTTCAGGGAAAAGGATAAATTCTTATAGCCGTCCCGCTCATCGTTGCCGAGCCGGCTGGAGGCGGTGCTGATCCCCTCGGTCTGGAAGTCCTCGACCGAGAAGTCCGCGTAATAATTCGGACGGCCCACATAGAACTCGCCCATTTCCTGGTAGGTATTGAAGCTGCCGCCTTCCAAATATAAATTGGCGCCCGGCCCGCCGCGGGGTCTCGCGGTGATGATGTTGATCACGCCGGCCTCGGCGTCCGAGCCGTAGAGCGCGCTGGCCGGGCCTTGCAGAATTTCCACCCGGTCCACCCCCGGCAGGGTGAACAGCTCGGCCTGCGCCGAGCGGCCCAGGGACATCGGGTCATTGGCCTCGATCCCGTCAATCATCACCAGCACCTGGTCGGTCTGGGCGCCGCGCATATAAATCCCGGTCTCGCCCCCGAACCCGCCGGTCTGGGTCACGAACATTCCGGGACTGTTGACCAGAACCTCCGAGAGGGTCTTGTCCCCCTCGGAACTTATTTTCTTCCGGTCCTTTACCTCGATGCTCTTGGCAACCTCCACCGCCGGCTTCTCAAACCGGCTCGCCGTGACCACGACATCCATTTTCGGCTCCTCGGCCTTCTTCTCTTTCTGATCTCCGCCTGGAGTTTTGGCTTGCGGCTCCGTCTTTTTGGTATCCTCTTTTTTGCTCGAGTCCGATTCCTGAGTCGGCTCCTGGCTCATGCCCGCGGCCGCAAAAAGTATCGCACTCAAAATCACGAACCATTTTATCTTGCTCATTTCCATCCTCCGTTCGTTTGAGGCCCCAATAAAAAATCCCCGAATCCATATTGGATCCGGGGATTTTCCCGTTTTAATCCCTGAACCTTTTATTGGGCTGCCTGGTCCCACGCAGGCCACCAATAATTCGCAGGCAGGTTTTCTGACTCTCGGATCATCCTATTCCCCGCGCCTTCCCATGGTTCGACAAGCTCACCACAGTGGCATCCAGCGGGTGTCGTCCCCGATTACAGCGGCGGGCCCGTGGCGGCTTTTCACCGCCTTCCCTTTTGAGCCTTCTCAGGCTCCCGCGAAATTATCTTGCTTTCAATTTAGATGATTCGTCCGGACTTGTCAAGCGAAATTTTCAAAAATCGGTTTCACTCGATTTTAATCAGTTGCCCATCCTTCTCGAAAATGATTTTTCCATGGAGCGGCACGAATTCCTCATAGATCTTTTGGGCCTTGATGAATTCCTCGCGCGTCTCCGGGAGCAGGAATTCCAGTTTGCCCCAGTCGCCGGAGCCGCCGTTGTAGATGTAATCAACTTGATTTTGCTTGAGCCATTGATAAAATTTCTCCGGGCTTCCCAGGCTCGCGATCAGGTGTTTGGTCTCGGAAGCTTCGTACACGGTGTCCGCCAGGGATTCCCGGTCCAGATAGAGGACCCGGTTTTCCCAGAGCAGAAAAATTTTCGTGTCCGGAGGAGTCAGACGCCGGACCTCCAGCAATTCATCTATCTTCAATAGTTCCAGTTGCCGGGAACTTTTCAAAAGATATTGCTCCAGGCTAAGCTGTCCCACGGCGTATTTAAACTTGTCTTTAACCGCCAAATCCGGTCTGGGAATTGTCCAGCAACTTAGGCCCAGGACCAGCAAGGCCAAGGCTGGTCCCAGGAATTTGCCGAGCTTGTTTCTTAATTCCGAAAATGCCGCGCCCGAGATCAAGCTGAGACCCGCAATGCCCGGGAGCAAAAATCTGCCGGCCTGGGGGCCCGAGGCCCAGATGATGAAGACGATCAAGAACCAGGTCCAAAGCCAGAAGTTTTTCCGGACTTTGAAAAATAAAAAGGAGATTAGAGAAAAGGGCAGGAGCAGGGGATTGAATTTGGCGTCAAACCATAAAGTTCCTTCCAAGCCCAAAAGCAGAAGGCGCGGAAAAAGCAGAAGATAATCCTGCCAATGTCTGCCCATGCCTATCATCATTTGGCCATGCACGTAGCGGGCAAGCAGAGTGCGGTCCCCTTCGCTTGATCCGAAAATCTCGATAAAAAAAGGATACACCGGATTGCTCATCAGCGCCTGATTCTTGATCAGCCAGGGAACCAGAAAGCAAAATGCGATGGCCAGGAAAAGGATGGTTTTTAGTATCCGCTGTTTCTTGCACCAGGCCAGGACCAATATCGCATCGGCAACCACCGCTCCCAAGGCCAGATATTTTATTCCCAAAGCGCCTCCGGCGAAAATGCCCGTGGCAACCAGGCTTTGCCAGCTTTGAGTTCCGCGGAAATTAAGGAGGGAGGCCAGGCTGAGCAATGTCATCAGGCATATTCCCAGTTCAATATAAGCGGAACTTGCCTGGCGCGGAAAAATGCCGGCCAGGCTGAAAAACGCCATTGCCCAGAGCCCGGCTGCTTTTGTCCCGAAAATTATTTTGCCGAGCTGAAAAAGCGTCAGCAAAACCATAATTCCAATTGAGTAATGAATCAGAACCCCCGCAATCGGACTGGAGACCGACAGGGCCAGCGCATAGATCATCTCCAGATTTTGCGGAAACGCCGCGCACATATTGAAGGGCACACGGTAAAAACCTGCCCGGGAAAGATAGAGCTTGGGCAGAACCAGATGATAGACCTGGTCGTCCCACCGGATCGGCGGACCCAGGGCCTGGAACAAACCGATGGCCAGGATGGCCGCAACCGCGAATAGCGCCAAATAATCCGGGACGGAAAATTTGCGGGAGGGGGCCAAGGAAAATTTTGGGAGCGACCAAAAACCCGCGGTCCCGAAAATCAGGAGCATGGGCAGGATGACCTGCCACTTGAGCAAATGGACTGCGGCGAGGCCGAAGGAAAAATATGACAGGATGATCAGTCCAAAGCCCATGACTTGCAGGTGGTCAATCCCGGCCGAGGGCTCGCGCTGGAAAATCAACTGGAACAAAAATCTTCCGCATCCATAAGCCGAGAGCAGGACCAGGGCCAGCGCCCCGAGTTCCAGACTCAACCGAATGAGCCAGGCCCCGCCCTCCAGGAGGTCCTGGCCGCGGTGCCGGTAAAAGATCGCCACGAAGCCGGCCATGAGCAGGAAGAAAACGATGGGGGCGATTTTATTTTTCATTTTTGCGGCGGTTTGAATTTTTCGAGAATTTTTTCCAGGTCCCAGTCCACGCTCAACTCCATCAGCCCGCCGCGGTTGTCTTCGTAGCGGAGGCAGTGTTTTTCCAGGCCGAAGTTGAACAGGTCCCGCGTGAGCTCGACATCCTTTTTGCAGTATTCCTCGATTAGATCAAAGCGGCCCTCTTTCACCCAGCGCAGGCTTTCGAGGCCGTCCGCGGATTTTTGCCGGTTCAGGGTTTTCTCGGCGAGGTGTCCGAGGCTGATCCGCGAGCCGAGGCGGCGGTAGAGGTCGTCGAGAATGTCGAAGGTGGGGAGGCGGGCGAAATCGAAATCGGTGTAAGCGCTGAGCACGGCGTAGTCGAACCGGATGACATTGAACCCGACCACCAGATCGCCCTCTTTCAATTTCCGGAGCAGGGCGTCCATCTGCGCTTCCTGAAAGGTGTAGAGCTCGCGGTCAACGCTGTCCCAGAACACGCCCAGGGCCATGCCCATCAGGTAGGTGTTGCCCCAGCCGCCTACCTCCGCGGCCGAGCGCTTGGTTTCGAGGTCAAAGACCAGGATGCGCGGCGAATTTTTTTCGAGCAGGGGCTTGGGGAGCGGCAATTCCTCCAGCCGCGGCTCGCCCGCGGTCGCGGGCCTGAGGATGAGTTCCTGAATGTCGGGCTTATTGAGGAGCATTTTAAGAATGAGGATGGCGGCGTGTTTGTCGAGCGGGACATTGCCGTTGCCGCACTTGGGCGACTGGATGCAGGCCGGACAGCCGGTTTCGCAATCGCATTCGGAAACCATCTTGAGGGTCTTGTCCAGCAATTCCTCGAGCAGCGCGTAGCAGCGCTCGGAGAGTCCGATGCCGCCGGGGTAGCCGTCGTAGATGAACACCGCGGCCTTGCCCACCTGGGGATGGAGCGGGATGCTGATCCCGCCCACATCGTCGCGGTCGCAAAAAGCGAAGAGCGGGAACAGGCCGATGGCCGCGTGCTCGAGCGCATGGATGCCGCCCATGAAATCGAGCCCCTGCTTGAGCACCTCGGCCTGGATGAAATCCTCGATTTCGATCCAGAGGCCCGCGGTCTCGAATACTTGCTCGGGCAATTCCAGCCGGTGCACGCTCAGCCGCTCCTGCGAACTGATGTGCTTCTTCTCGAACCCTACCACCTGCTCGTGCACGCGCAGGTCCCCGAACCGGGCGATGAAATTCGAGACCGGCCGGGACGACCTCATTTTCAAAATCTCGGTGTTCTTTTCGCTCAGGGCTTGGGTGTAATATTTGACCGAGACTGGCTGGACATGAACATCTTTTTTCCTCTGGTCCAGTTGCGCCACTTCGTATTGCCGCGCCCGGTGCAAATAGATCGCGCCCGGATGACATTCGGTATAAACGCGGTGGCCGTCCACATTCCCGACCGTGGTCCGCTTTTCCGACTCCGGGTGGTCCTGGGAAATGAAGATGGTCCAGCTTTCGCCGATGCTGCGGATGTCCACCTCCATCTGCGGCCGGCGCCGGCTGGCCCGGTATGACAGGTCCTTGACCGACTGCACCAGCCGGCCTTCCTGCTTGAGCTCGGCGAAAATCTCCGGGCAATTTTGCTCCGGGAAATATTTATCGTCGAGCGGGATGGCCAGTTCGCTCGCGGCGCACTCGAGATGGGCTTTGAGGATGGGCTTATTATGCGGGTCAACCACCGCGGCCTCATAACCGCTCTTGAAGAACTCCTGCGGGTGCTTCATGAAATACTGGTCCAGGGCGTTGCGTTGGCTGACCATCACGATCAAGGACTCGCGCTCCTTGCGGCCGACTCTTCCGCCGCGCTGCCAGGTCTGGGTGATGGTGCCGGGGTAGCCGACCAGGATGCACACATCCAGCTCGCCGATGTCAATGCCCATTTCCAGGGCGCTGGTGCTGATCACGCCCAGGAGTTCGCCGGAAAAAAGTTTGGCCTCGATCTCGCGGCGCTCCGCGGGCAGGTAGCCGGCGCGGTAGGCGCTGATCTTGTGGGCGAGTTCGGGCGCGGACTGGCTGACCCAGGTATAGATCAGTTCGGTGATTTTCCGGGCCTTGGTGAAGACGATAGTCTTGAGTCCGAGCTTGAGCGAACGCTGGAAGAGCCGGGCGGAGACGGTGTTGGTGGAAAGGGTGTCGGGGTTGAGGAACAGGAAATGCCTGCTGGCGCGGCCGGCGCCGTTCGAGTCGAGCACGGTGAATTTGCGGGAGCAGAGTTCGGAGGCGAGTTCGCCGGGGTTGGCAATGGTGGCGCTGGAGGCGATGATCTGGAGTTTGCGGCCGTAGTGCTCGGAGATGCGGAAGAGGCGCTTGAGGACTTGGACGATATGGGAGCCGAACACGCCGCGGTAGGTGTGGAGTTCGTCGAGCACGATGATTTCGAGGCCCTTGAGGAATTTTTCCCAGTTGGGGTGGTAGGCGAGGATGGAGCGGTGGAGCATGTCCGGATTGGTGATGATCACCTCGGGCGGCGCGGCCAGAATTTTTCGGCGCTGGGACTGGGGGGTGTCGCCGTCGTAGATTTCCACTCGGGCGCGGTGGCTGAGGCCGCTGGAAAAAACCAGGTCGGCGAACACATTACGCTGGTCCTGCTCGAGCGCCTTGATCGGAAAAATGTAGAGCGCCCGGGTGTCGGGTTTGCACAGGATCCGGTCCAACACCGGGAGGTTGTAACAAAGGGTCTTGCCCGAGGCCGTCGGGGTGACCACCACCAGGTCCTGGCCGGAAGCGGCCAGCTCGAACGCCCGGACCTGGTGCGAGTAAAGTTTGGAGATGCCCGATTTTTCCAGCCCGGCCTTGAGTTCCGGGGATAGGTTTTTCGGGAAGGGGACCCATTCCGGGGCCTTGCCCGCCATCACCTCGTGGTGCGCAATCCAGTCGGCGAAGTCCAGGTCTTTCTTTATGTTTTCCAGCAGCCGCAAGACGCTCATGGGATGTATTATAGATGATTGAGCGTGGACGCCAAACTTTCGTGCCGGGGAGCTTGCCGCGGATTTTAAATGTTGCCGGAAACGCTATATAATTTTTTAAGCAAAACCCATGAGCAAGCGCGGCAAGAAAAAGAAAGGAAAAGGTCAGCTGGCAGCCCCAAAGGTTCCGGTTCCCGAGCCGTTGCCTTTGCCACCCAATTTTCCCGGCGGGCTCAAGGTTGAACTTCTGGGTCTGTTCCTGATCCTGGCGGCTTTTGCCGGACTCGGGTTCAACGCGTCCCGGCAGGAATCGGTC
The DNA here is from genome assembly GCA_903897985.1 of uncultured delta proteobacterium. Lineage (GTDB taxonomy): Bacteria > RBG-13-61-14 > RBG-13-61-14 > RBG-13-61-14 > DRUE01 > CAIYYW01. Next base: position 176 of record CAIUDS010000524.1, on the reverse strand, counting down.
ACGGTTGATGAATTCGCGCATTTGCCGGCCGGGCTGTCCTTTCTGGAAAAGAGGGATTTTCGCCTCTGTCCGGGAACACCCTCGCTGTTGAGGATGTATGCGGCTTTGCCTCTGCTTTGGTCCCGAGCCCGGCTCCCGCTGGGAGCGGGCTGGAAATATAGCGATCACTGGCTCAT
>CAIUDS010000523.1 GCA_903897985.1 uncultured delta proteobacterium | reverse complement strand
CTTCTTCATCATCGCCGGCCTGATTATTCCCGGCTCGCAAGTGCTCATCAAAAATGTGGGACTCAACCCCACCCGCAGCGGGATCCTGGAGGCGCTCAAAAAGATGGGCGCCAACATCCAAATCCTGAACCCGGTCACGGCCTCGGGCGAGCCGGTCGGAGATCTGCTGGTAAAGTCGCAGGGACTCAAGGGAGCCGAACTCAAGGGCGAACTCATCCCCCGGCTGATTGATGAAATCCCCATCCTGGCCGTGGCCGCGACCCAGGCCGAGGGGACCACCGTCATCCGGGACGCTCAGGAACTGCGGGTGAAGGAATCCGACCGGATCAAGGCCATGGCGGCCGAGCTGAAAAAAATGGGGGCGCGGATCGAGGAATTGGAGGACGGCCTGACGATCGAGGGCGGGATCGAGCTGCGGGGGGCGGAGGTGATGAGCCACAAGGATCACCGGGTGGCCATGAGCCTGGCCATCGCCGCCTTTGCGGCCAAGGGCAAAACCCGGATCCGGTCGGTGGAATGGGTGATGACCTCGTTCCCTGATTTTATTATTAAATTGAAACAGTTGGTTGCATAGCCCGTGGAAAAAGGTTATATTATTGCGGTTGATGGTCCCTCGGGGGCGGGTAAAAGCGCCGTGAGTCAAAAGTTGGCGGAAAAACTGGGGTATCTTTACCTGGATACCGGCGCCATGTATCGGGCCGCGGGGCTCAAAGCCTTGCGTCAAAAACTCGACCTCGATGATCCGGAAGCGCTCAAGACCATTGCGCCCGGGCTGGAGATCAAGCTCGAGCAGGACCGGGGCGGTCTGAAGGTGCTGCTGGACGGGGAGGATGTGAGCGAGGAAATCCGCCGGCCGGAGATGGGCATGGCCGCGAGCAAAGTGAGCCGGCACCTTGCCATCCGGCAAAGGCTCTGGGAACTCCAGCGCCGGCTGGGCGAACCGGGCGGCGTGGTGGCCGAAGGCCGCGATGTGGGCACCGTGGTTTTTCCCCGGGCGGACTTCAAGTTTTTTGTGACCGCAAGCCCGGAGGAACGGGCCGGCCGGAGATACCGGGAATTGAAGGCCAAAGGGTTCGCGGTGGATTTCGATTCGATCCTGCAAGAGGTCTCGGCGCGGGATGCCCAGGACTCGAGCCGGGAATTGGCTCCGCTGAAATCCGCGGACGACGCCATCCTGGTGGATACGACCGAGCTGAGCCTCGAGCAGGTGGTGGAAAGGATTTTGCAGGTCATCAAGGAAAGGAGTTCCTTGGAATAAATCTTAGGGGGTCTAAATTGGAGGAAGAGAAAAAACCAACAACCGTCACACCAAACCAGGAGGTCAAGAAAGAGGATAAGCCAGGAGAGAAACCCGCGGCCGGTTCCGGCGAGGAAAGCTTTGGCGCGCTCTTTGAGGAATCCTTAAGTCGCAAACATTTCGACGAGGGGGAAATTGTCTCGGGCATCGTTGTGAGCATGGAGAAAGAATATGTGATGGTGGACATCGGGGACAAATGCGAGGGCCAGGCGCCGATCGAGGATTTCCGCGGCCCGGACGGGGAAATCAAGGCCTTGGTCGGGGATCGAATCGAGGTGCTGGTCGAGCAGCGGATGGAAGAGCAGGGCGTGATCCTGCTCTCCAAGACCAAGGCCGAAAAGAAGCGGATGTGGGAAGTGTTCGAGAATGCCTATAAAAACCAGACGCCGGTTTCGGGCAAAGTCACCGAGCGGATCAAGGGCGGATATATGGTGGACATGAGCGGCGTGAAAGCGTTCATGCCCGGCAGCCAGGCCGACCTCCGCCCGCTCAAGGATCCCGACTCCCTGGTGGGCAAGGAAGACCAGTTTCAGATTCTGAAATTCAACCGCAAGCGCATCAATGTGGTGGTGAGCCGGCGAACGGTGATCGAGAAAAAATACAAGGAGCAGCGCGGGCATACCATGTCCGAGTTGGAAGAGGGCATGATTATCAAGGGCAAGGTCAAGAACATCACCGATTACGGCGCGTTCGTGGACATCGGCGGGGTGGACGGCCTGCTCCATGTAACGGATATGAGTTG
>CAIUDS010000522.1 GCA_903897985.1 uncultured delta proteobacterium | reverse complement strand
GTAGCAAGATACTTAGATACTTACTTAATTGTTGCGGTTGCGAAAGACCTTGAGGGCCAAAAATTGGGAGGATGGGGGCGCAAGATTCAGAGCTCGGGGTGGTCCAGAAAAATCCGCGCAAGGAGGGCGCGCCGACCAGCGATGCTTCGGGTCTCGGGGAGTCCAGGAATTTCGGCCGCGATCAGGGCCGGTTGTAGGGAAGCGGGGGTTCACGAATCAAGATTTTACCGCAAAGCCCGAGCCGAAAGTCCCGCTTTCGGGCGGGATCAAGTCACGCCGGAAGCGTGATTTCGCTGCGCTCAACCAATCCGCGCTCCAAAGAGGAACCGCGTTCCTCGAAAAAGTGTTAGACGGTCAGCAAGCGCTTCCCATTATTCTTTGCGCCGCCTGGCGCGCGGGTTATAATCATTGGGAAACCATGGCTCAATTCCAGGTAACAGTGGCCGGATGCAATGATTATGCCCGGCTTGGCGAGGCATTTGAGGAGCTTCGGGAAAAAGCCGGGCTGAAAACTTTTGCGCAAAAGGTTTCGGGCAAAAAGGTTTTGGTGAAGCCCAATATGCTGAGCGCCTGGGAGCCCGAGGCCGGCATCACCACCCACCCCGAGCTGGTCCGGGCCACGGTGGACTGGCTTCAGGCCGCGGGCGCAAGGGTCACGGTTGGAGACAACTGCGGCATGGGCGGCTACGGCATCAACGAGCGCGCGGCCAAAGTCACCGGTATCCGCGAGGCGAGCCAGGGGACTTTTGTGAATATCGCCAAGGACCTGAAGGAAATCGAGGTTCAATCCCGCTTTTTTCAGAAAGTGATCGTGTCCAAAGCCGTGCTCGAGGCCGACTATGTCGTGAACCTGCCCAAGCTCAAGACGCATGCCCTGTCCCATCTTACCCTCGGGATCAAAAACATGTTCGGCATGCTGGCCGGCGCCAGCAAGTCGCGCGTGCATGCGGCCGCGCAAACCGCGCCGGATTTCGGCGAGGCCCTGGTGGACATCTTTCAACTCCGGCCGCCGGACCTGACCATTGTTGACGGCGTGGTGGGCATGGAGGGGAACGGCCCCTCCACGGGCAGAGTCAGGAAAATCGGCTATTTGTTCGCGGGCGAAAACACGCCGGCGGTGGACGGGGTGATCGCGCGCCTGGCCGGTATCCCGCCGGATAAGGTGGACCACCTCCGGGTGGCGGCGGAGCGCGGACTGGGACCGCAAAATCTTGACCAGGTGGAAATCCTGGGCGAAGCCAAACCGATCCCGCGGTTCAAACTGCCCAGCACCCTGCCCCGGCTCGGGTTGGTCAGTTTCTTCGTCAACCAGTTTCTTTACCAGCCGGCGCTCCGCAGCCGACTCGTGCTCGAACCTGAAAAATGCAGCGGTTGCAAACTCTGCCTCGAGAACTGCCCGGCCTCGGCCATGAGCTGGCGCGAGGGCTTTCCCGTGATGGACCAGGAAAAATGCATCCGCTGTTTTTGCTGTGCGGAGTTGTGCACCGAGGGCGCGTGGGAACTCCAGGGGCTTTTAAAACGGATGCGGAGACGGGGAGTATGAAAATTCGGCATCTAGCAGGTTGTTGAAAAAGTCGAATTGTTGAATCCTTTTTCATCAAATTGCGTCTTAACATAAATTTGATTTAGAAGGAGGAGTTGAATGCGGGGCAAAGAAGACAGGCAGGCGAGCATG
>CAIUDS010000521.1 GCA_903897985.1 uncultured delta proteobacterium | reverse complement strand
TTGATGTGCAATACACGCGCGATGGCGTTCCGATCAACTTCCATAATCCCATTCTGGAGCCGACCACGGACGGGTTCGGCCCGCCTTCATTTTACAATTTTGCCGACCTGAAAAAGCTCGATGCGGGCGCCTGGTTCGGGCATGAATTCACCGGGACCCGGATCGCGTCGGTGGAGGAAACCTTTAAGCTGATGCAGGGCAGGATCGCCCTATACCTTGACGAAAAGCAGGACCCGAGGCCCGAGCTTGTCCGCTTGATAAAGGATTACGGCTTCTACGACAAGTTCGTGATCGTGGGCGGCGGTATCGGACAAAAGTTCCTGGCCTTGGACCCGCAGGCGCCGATCATGCCCGTCCTGGAAAAAGCGGACGAAGTTGAACCGCTGCTGAAGCAGTTCCCGTCGGCGCGGGCCTTCAACACGGGCTGCTCGACTTTGACCGAAGCCATGGTCCTGGCCGCCCACCGCCACGGCGTGATGGTCTTTACCAATGTGCTTACGGTCCCCGCCGCCGCCGAGAAGGAGTGCATGAGGAGGACCATCGAACTCGGCGCCGATGCCATCCAGTTCGACAGCCCCGACCTTTTCTTCACCCTGCTGGAGGAGATGAAAATGAAGCAGGCGGGAAGGTCGTTTGCCGCGGAGACCGACCCGGATGTCCGCGCGCAGCATTTATGCGCGGAAGCCTATGACCCGGAGGCGGCGCCGGATAAAATCGGGATCCATTGCGAACTGGAACACGGAGAATTCGCAAAAGCGGCTTCCGCCGGAACTGCTCCGCCCAAGGGAATCCGGGTCACCGCGTATAATCTGGAACGAGGCATGCGCCTGGATGAGCAGATCGCGGTTTTCCGGGGCCACCCCGAATTCAAGGACGCGGACATTATCCTGGTCAGCGAGGCGGACCGGGGCTGTTCCCGCACGGGCTATCGCAATGTTGCGCGGGAACTCGCCCGGGCGCTCGAGTTGAACTATGTCTATGGCGTGGAATTCATCGAGCTTCCCCGCCCAGCCAAGCTGGCGGTTAATGCCAACGAGAGTGTCTGCGAGCACGGAAACGCCATCCTCAGCAAGTATCCGATCCTGAACGCTCAGGCCATCCGGCACCGGGACACCGCCAGCTGGTATATCCCGCCGGGGCCGGGGCGCGAAGACCGTGAGCCGAGGCTCGGAGGCGGGGTGGCGATCGAGGCGGATATAGCCGTGCCCGGAACTATGATCCGGGTCTATTCCGTCCACTTTGACAGCGGCGTGGGCAAGGAAGCCAGCGGAAACCGAATCAGCCAGGCTCAGGAAATCCTGGAACACGCAAAGGATGCCCCAGGGCCGGTGGTCATCGGGGGAGACTTCAACACCATCGGCTATACCACTGATGTCCTGTTCCACGGAGCGAACAACCAGGCGGTCTCGGCCTTGCGCGACGCGGGTTTTGAGGATGCCCATGCGTCATTGCCCCCGGCAAAGCGCGGGACCACCGGCACGCAATACGGCGTCCGGGGAGTGATTGACCTGATCTTTGTCCGCGGAGCCGAGGTCGAAAAAAGCGGCATCTGCCGACCCCGGGTCTGCGGCGACTTAAGCGACCATCTCCCGGTCTGGACAAAAATCCGTATTGAGAAACAGGAATAAATGCAGCTGATCGGGTCAAACCTTGAGCTTGGCGCCCGCCTCGCTTCACTCCGCGGGACTCGCCGGGAATAAGGCCGGTCAGCGCGAAGCGCTGAATCTTCCTGCTTCGCAAAACTCAGATTTTGGAAATTGTCGGCGTCCATCGGCGGTTAAACATTTCCTGATTCCTTGTCGCCCTTGGCCCTGCGCCGAAATCAAATTCCAGTAAGTAGACAAGTAGCAGTCTACTTGTCTACTTACTCCAAAACTGAGGCCGGGAAAAGATCGTCGGGGTGAGACTCGAGGCCGCGGAATCATCAGGACCGGAGCTCTCCGCGCAAGCCTGGACGAGTAAGTCGGTAAGTATGTATATATTTACCGACTTGGATACTTGCTCGATGGTTGCGGCAGCTAAATAAACCGGCTGGAGTCAGGTCTGAGCATTAAATCCCGCCTCTCCGAGCAGACCATCCTACTTCGCCGACAGAGTGTCCGAGCAGGTAGAGGCTACGTAGGACAAGCAGACTTCGGACATGAGACTTCAGACCCCAGGCTTCAGACCTTCCTACTTCATCCCACTTTGGGGCGGGACTTCGGCAGACAGGCCGGAGGACGGGAAAGTCGCTCGCGCATGGGCTTGATGAGGCGAAGGGGTTTGCTATAATCGGGGACATGAGAATCGCCATCTTCACGAACAATTTTTCGCCGCGGGTGAGCGGGGTTGCGGTGGCGGTGAATTTCCAGGAGAGCGCGATGCGGGCTTTGGGGCACCAGACCATGGTGGTGGCTCCGGACTACGGGTTCGAGCAAGGGAATGATAACGGGGACATCTTGCGGGTGACCTCGCTGAGCTTCCCGAACTTGCGGTTTTCGATCCCGCTGGAGTTCATGGACTGGACGGCGATCGAGGAGAAGGTTACGAGTTTCAACCCGGACCTGATCCACGCCCACCACCCGTTCAAGCTGGGCAAGAGCGCGCTGGACCTGGCGGACCAATTGGAGGTTCCGCTGGTCTATACCTACCATACGCTCTACGAGTTTTTCACGCACTATTTTTTGATGGACACGGAGCCGGTGCGGAAGCAGGTCCGGGAGTATGTGGTCAATTTCGCGAATTGCTGCGACCAGGTGATCACGCCGACGGAGCCGATCCGGCAGCACCTGATTGAAATGGGGGTCAACACCCGGACCGCGAGCATCCCGACCGGGATAGACTTCAGCCGGTTCGATAACATCCCGGCCGAGCGGATCGAGCAATGGCGGCAGAAATTAAACCTGGCCCGGTTCGACAAGATCCTGTTTTGCGCCGGGCGGATCTCGCGGGAGAAGAACCTGGGTTTGATTTTGCATGCGCTCCGGGCGCTCTCGGACTCGGGCCGTAATTACGGCCTGGTCATCGCGGGGAAAGGCCCGGCGCGGCGGCCATTACAGAAGGAAGTGGCGGGGCTCAAGCTGGAGGACCGGGTGGTGTGGACGGGTTTTGTTTCGCAGGAGGAATTGCCGGAGTTGTATCTTCTAAGCGACCTGTTTTTATTTCCTTCCCCGTCGGACACCCAGGGGATCGTGCTTTACGAGGCGCAGGCCGCGGGCAAGCCGATTGTGGCGGTCGAGAGCATGGCCTCGCAGGCGATTGTCACGGACGGGAAGAACGGAAGGTTTGCCAAAAACGATGCGGCGGACTTTGCGGAGAAGATCAAGGAAGTCCTGGACCACCCGGAGCGGTTCAATGCGCCGTTTGACCGGGAGGCTTTCTCGAAGGAATCCCTGGGCCGGCGTTACGAGGAACTCTACCTGGAGCTGGCGAGCAGCGGCCGCTCGCGGAAAAGGAAACAACTGGGAACCATTTTTTTTCCGTTTTTCAATCCCTGAGCGCGCATGTAACCGATTGATTTTACTTATTTTTGACCAGCAAGATCTTTAGAGTCTGGCACGGATTTTGCAAAAATAGAATTTTTTTTAGAAATTTCTTTACAAAATAATATAAATATGTTATGTATATGGTTGATGGCAGACGCAAGAATATGCCTGGTTTGCGCCTGGCGGGGAGACTGCCAGAAGAAATACAGCATCTCCAAGAGCGCGCGGTTTTGCCCGGAATTTTCGCGGGACCTATCGCTCAAGGAGGAACCCGGGGATGGAGAGGAAACCATCGAACCGAAAGGCCAATAGCCATGACTGCACGGAGAGGGCGAAAAAAGGGATCGGGCAAGACCAAGATCGAAATTGACCGCTACCTGGGGTTGTCGAATGCGCCGGAAGAAGTCCTGTTCAAACTAAACGAGCTGCTTTATGGGCAGCAAGCGGCGCTGATGCGGAAGAACCCGAGAATACCGGTGAGCTTGTCCCTGGTCTGGAAATGCGGGGATGCCGCCCGGCCGGGCAGCAGTTATACCCTCAGCCGGGAGGGGATGTTCATCAAGACCGCGGCTCCGATGGAGAATGACAGCGAGATCGAGGTGAGCTTCCTGCTGCCCGGGGATGAGGAACCGGTTTTGGTCTCGGCGCGAGTAGTGCGCAAGGTTGGTCCGGAGGAAGCGCATCAGA
>CAIUDS010000520.1 GCA_903897985.1 uncultured delta proteobacterium | reverse complement strand
CTATGTGCACCGCATAGGCAGAACAGGAAGGGCTGGAGCTACCGGTTTAGCTATCTCTCTTATTTCTAACAAAGATCGTTCTGTTTTGCGAGAGATCGAGCATTTCATAGGCGAGCTGGCAGTCTTCGGGGAAGACGCTGATGCCCACGGTGATCGTGATCTTGCCCGGACCCAACTGGGATAATTGGGCATGGAAGTCACTTTTTTCCACGGCCTTGCGAAGTTTTTCGCCCACCCGCTTGGCGCTCCTTTTGTCGGTCTCCGGCAGCAGGGCCAGAAATTCCTCGCCCCCGTAGCGCGCGAGCACATCCACCTTGCGCAGGTTTTTCTCGAGGATGCCGGCCAAGTCCCTCAGCACCTCATCCCCGCGCAGATGGCCGTAGGTGTCGTTGTAATTCTTGAAATGGTCAATGTCTATCATCAGGAGCGAGAGCCGACGGCGGTATCTTTTGGCCCGCTCCGCCTCTTTCTCGAGCCGCTCGAAAAAATACCTGCGGTTGTAGAGTTTGGTCAGTTCATCGCGGTTGGTGAGTTCCTTGGTGACCTGGAAAGTGAGGGCGTTGTCGAGCGAAACCGACACCTGCTCGGCCGCGGCCTGGAACAGTTTCAAGTCCTTCTCGCTGAAGCTGGCCGGATCGGGGTTATGCAAATTGAGCACGCCCATGATGCGGCCGTCCCGGGCCATGAGCGGGATGCCCAGATAGGATCCTTTTTTGTGGCCGCTGCCCGGATAGTAAATATAGTTGCCGACCTCGGACAGGTCCGCCACCAGCACCGGTTTGCCCAAGGCCACGACCTTGCCGCTCAAGCCCTCGCCCGGCTTCACCCGGCCCTTGGCCACTGCGTCATCGCTGATTCCCCGGCTGGCCCGGATCTCCAGAAATCCGCTTTTCTCGTTTAAAAGCATGATCGAATACTCGTCCAGGTGCAGCACCTCCTGGATCAGGTTCATGGCCCGCTCGAACAGCTCATTCAGGTTCAGGCTCACACTGAGCTGACGGGTGAGTTGATACAGGATGTAAAGCTCGATCAGCCGTTCATTCAGCCGACGATTGGCGTCCTCCAAACGGACAATCTCTTCGGTCAGCTTTATCACTTCCCGTTTCCGCCGGTCCTGTTCGCTCATGTCCCCCTCAATAAATTTTCTTGATTTCCGTGCCGGGAAAATAATGCTCCAAGATTTCCTGGTAACTCTTCCCCGCCTCGGCCATGCCCTTGGCCCCCCACTGGCAAAGCCCGACCCCATGGCCGGAGCCGGACCCGAACACAATGAACCCCTCCGGGGTTTTTTCCACCTTGAACAAGGCGCTCCGGATCGCCTCGCGGCCGAGCCGGACCCGGAAGTCATTCCCGCTCAACTCGGTTTTATACCCCGATTGAAATTTCAATTGCAGCTTCATCACCCGCTGTCCCGGGCTCAGCTCGGTTACGGTGACCTCGCCCACCGCTTCTCCCGAGTAACCCAGACGGTTGGCCAAGTCCCCCGGACTCAAAGCCCCCTTTTCCGGGTAACGCCAGAAATAATACGGGCAGTCCTGGCAGGCATCGCACTTTTGCGCCTGCAGATAACTCTTGGGGGTTTTGCCCCAAACATACTCGACCGACTCGGTCCAGCCCCCGCAGCAGGAATGGTAATAAACCGAGGCCGGCTCGCCCCGGTAATACAAGACCTCCCCTTCGGTTTCCTTGATCGCCTTCCAACTCGCCTCGTCCTCCGCGTCCATCCCGGTATAGACCTGATCCTCAACCGTGGCCAGTAAATCGTATTGTTCGGTCCGGGGTTCCTCGAGCTTGCCCAGCGCATAGGTCCGCGCCAACACGGTCTGGGCCTTGAGCGCATCGAGCGGCCAATTCACCGGCATTTCATTCTTGACCACCCCGGCCAGGTAGTCGTCCAGGTCCAGGGAGTTGATGAGCAGAAAATGCCCTTCCACTTTTTCAATCGCGAGTCCGCCGTGATAGGGATGGCCGGAGACCGAAATCGGGCCGCGGCTCTCGATCCGGACCGAGCTTCCCAAATCCTTGTCCTGCGCGAAAATTTTACCCTCGCGCGGCTCGAGCTGAATCTTGTCGCTGAATTCCAGCGTCTTCCATTTCGAGCGCAGCTTCAAATTCTTGCCTTCGATCATGGTCGGCTTGTTCAAGTCCCCGATCAAAACCCGGACCTCCCGCTCCGACTTTTTGGCGGCGCCGGCGAGGAAAACCAAACCCAGCGCCGCGAACAAAACCGAAGCCTTCATTACTTGAGATTTCATTGGTGATGATTTTATGGATAAAGGCCGGGCAAGTCAAACGCGGAAAAGCCCTTCGAATTCGGAATTGAGGGAAAGCAATAGTATAACCGTGAATAAGATAATCGAGGATAAGCTGGGAAAACTGACCGAACTATGCCTAAAGTGAGCCGCGCGTCGCTTGGCGCTTTTCGGATCCGCGGCGAGCGGAGGCTTTGATCCGGCCCGTAGCGACCTGGACTGCCTGGTTGAATTCGGGCCGTTGAGCCCGGCGCGACATTCGGACAACTACTTTGGCTTGATTGAAGACTTGGAGCGACTATTCGGGAGGCCGGTCGAGCTGATCGAGTCCGGCCCGATCCGCAATCCTTTTTTCCGCGATGAAATTGAAAAGACCAAGGTTGTTCTTTATGACGCGGCCCGCGAACTTCTCAAGAAGAGGTGGAAACCATTCTCCAAGACCCCGAAGCTTGAATCAAACCCGGGAAAGGCCCTCCCCTGACCCTGTTTAAAATTTACATGCCTTCCGCCAATTGACAGAAATTTTGAGCTTGCCTATAATGGCGCTATTGCGGTACACGGTAAAGGGTCAACGGTTAACGGTTCGCTAAACCGTTCCCCATTAACCGTGAAACTTTTACCGCATGGCAAGGAGGACAAGATGGCGAGAACAAAGAAGCGACCGGCCAAGAAGAGGGGCACTCGTGCCTATCATGGCCCGGCGGTGGTGATTCACAAGAACCTGGCGGAACTGGACCGCAAGTTCCTGATCCACCCGCTCACGCATCCGAAAGACCTGGAGAAACATCCGCCCCGGATCATTGTCAAGGGCAAGGGGATGATGATGTGGGACCTGGAGGGCAAGGAATACCTTGACGGCTTTGCCGGACTCTGGTGCATGGCGGTCGGGCACAACCACCCCAAGATCATCGAGGCCGTGCACAAACAAATGAAAAAGCTGTCCTACTTCACCTCCTTCCACGGCCACTCCAGCCCGCCCTCCATCGAACTCGCGGCCAAGCTGGCAACCATGTTCAACCCCGCCTACAACCTGACCCGGACCTGGTTCACCTGCGGCGGGAGCGAGACCAACGAGACCCAGTTTAAAATGGCCCGGCTCTATTGGCAGCTCCAGGGCAAGACCGACAAGAACAAAATCCTCTCCCGCCGCTTCTCCTATCACGGCATGGGGCTCGCCACCACCGCGGCCACCGGCATTTTCCCGTTCCACTGGAACATTGACCCGCTGCCCGCGGGGTTTATCACTGTGGGCGCTCCCTACTGCTACCAGTGCGAGTGGGACAAGGAATACCCGGGCTGCGATTTCGAGTGCATCACCGATCTGGAGGAGACCATCAAGAACGAAGGGGCGGAAACCATCGCCGCGTTCGTAGCCGAACCGGTGATCGGCTCGGGCGGGGTAATCCCTCCTCCCAAGGAATATTTCCCGCGCGTCCGCGAGATCTGCGACAAAAATAATATCCTCCTGATCCTGGATGAGGTGATCACCGGGTTCGGCCGGACCGGGAAGATGTTCGCGCACGAACATTGGGGCGGGATCCGGCCGGACATGCTCAGCCTGGCCAAGGGGATTAGTTCGGGCCACATCCCGCTCGGGGCCGCGGTTATGAACGCGAAGATTTATGATACCATCGGCGAGTATCAGGACGAGCGCATGCCGATCATGCATGGGTTCACCTACATGAACCACCCGGTCGCCTGCGCCGCGGGGCTGGCCAACATCGAGGTGATCGAGCAGGAGGGACTGGTCAAACGGTCGGAGGAGAACGGCAAATATCTGCTCGAGGGACTGCGGACTTTGCGCAAATACAAGTCGGTGGGGGATGTCCGCGGACTCGGTCTGCTGGCAGCGCTCGAGCTGGTCGGCGACCGCGAGAAACGCACGCCGATTTTGCCCGAGAACAGCGCGCCGGACTGCCTGGTGGACGAGTGTTGGAAACGCGGGCTTTATATCCGGTCTTCGACCATGGAAACCGTGGCCGTGGCTCCGGCCTTGATCATTGACAAAAAAACCATTGACCGGATCATTGACATCCTGGACGACGCCATCCCGGCGATGGAAAAACAATTGCTTAATAAATAGGAATTCGGAATTCGGGTTTCGGAATTAGGGGCGGATTTGAATTCCCCGAATTCCCAATTCCGAATTCCTAATTCCGAATGATGGGAGGTAAAAGCAAATGATTATCGGAGTTCCCCGAGAAGTGAAAGCCTCGGAATTTAGGGTGGGCATTCTGCCCAACGGCGCCAAGGCCTTGGCCAAGGCCGGGAACACCGTGCTGGTCGAAAAAGACGCGGGCATCTGCGCCGGCTTTAGCAACGCCGACTATAAGGCCGCGGGCGCAAGGATCGTCGGCAACCCGAGGCAGCTCTGGTCCAAGTCCGATCTGATCCTCAAGGTGAAGGAGCCGCAAAAAGAGGAATACCGCCGCTTGAAAAGGGGACAGGTGCTTTTCTGTTTTTTGCATCTGGCGCCCCTGCCGGAGCTGACCCGAACACTCATCGCGGCGGGCGTGACCGCGGTGGCTTACGAGACCATCGAGACCAACAACGGGAAGCTTCCGTGCCTGATACCGATGAGCGAGATCGCGGGCCGGATGGCGGTCCAGATCGGCGCGGCCTATCTCATGCGCAACCACGGCGGGGTCGGACTCCTGCTTGGGGGAGTGCCGGGCGTGCCGCCCTGCGAAGTGCTGGTGCTCGGAGGCGGCAGCGCCGGGGAGAACGCGGCGCGGCTGGCCATGGGCATGGGCGCGCGGGTGACGATCATGGATGTCAACCTGGACCGGCTCGGATACATTGACGACCTCTTCAACGGCCGCATCGCCACCGTGAT
>CAIUDS010000519.1 GCA_903897985.1 uncultured delta proteobacterium | reverse complement strand
GATACATTGTCATTGGGCTGTACCTCCTTAAATTATTTGGGGCTACGCTTTGCGACCCCGTTTGTTGACGGTTATTATAAACCGTCGTTGGAGGACAGCCCGCTTTCATATTTACAGAGAATTTAATAATAATTATTTTGTTTTTCTCTGTGCCCTCTGTGGACTCTGTGTTTGAAAAAGCAGCACCGGAGCAGATGGTCAGGTCCTTCTTTACCACAGAGATCACAGAGAACACAGAGAATTCAAATTTTGGGTTTCCATTTTTCTTATTGCTACTCGACGATTATCTATTTGCAAATTAGATAAACCTCTGATAAAAACCTAATATGCCAAGGCGAGAGCGATATGCTTTTTCGGATGCCGACGAATCCTTTGACCTCCTTGTCAAATCCGCACTGGTTGCTTTGTTGTGCTTAATCACCTTTTGCAAAGGCCAGTTCCAACAGGTCAACCAGAGTAATCTACCGGCTGAAGTTATTGATATTCTAACAAAGGATTTTTCCGAAACAGAGATTTTGGGATTGTCCGATCTGGAAGCTGTGACCCTGAAATATTTTACAGAGCAATATCCCCATCAAATTCCCGGCATGGTCAGCGCTGATTTTGATGGGAATGGCTTGGCGGATTATGCCTTATTGCTCAAGGGTCAAGCCTTCGATAAGAATAACACGGATTCCGAAGCCAGGATTCTCCTCGTTGTTTTCATGCAAATGGATCACGGGAAATTTACAAGGTTTGTTTTGAATGATGAGATCGTCCTTTTGCATAGGCTTTTTCTAAGACCTGTCCGAAAGGGTAAGGTGGATATTTTTATCAACGACACGAGAGCCTCGGTTTCCATAAGCTTTCCAGCTTTTGAGTATGTGTGCTTTGAAGCTTATTCAACATTATTTTTTTGGGATGGCAAGGGCTTTAGTAGTTATGTTACCGGTTTTTGACAAGAGGCCGCACCGGGGCGGGTAATCAATTCTTTTTCACCGCAGAGGCGCAGAGATCGCAGAGAATTCAATATAATTAATTTTTTCTCTGTGCCCTCTGTGGACTCTGTGTTTGAAAAAGCGGCACCGGAGCAGGTAGTCAGGTCCTTCTTTACCACAGAGATCACGGAGAACACGGAGGAATCAATATATTAAAATTTATGTATTTCTCCTCAATACCCTCTGTGTCCTCTGTGGTAAAAATCCCGCGGTTCAATCCATCCTCTTCCGCATGAAGGCCGGGGTGTCGTAATCGGTCATGCTCTGCTCGTCGGACTCCTGCTGCGCGTTCAGTTTTTTGGACCGGTTCTGCTGGCGCTGGCGGATGATGGTGGGGATGTCGAGGGCGTCATTGGCCGGGATGGCCTTGATAATTCCGCAGCCGAGCGCGGCGCTGTCAAAGCCGGTCGCGATCACGGTCACGCGGACCTTGCCTTTCATCTCCTCGTCAATCACGGCGCCGAAGATGATCATGGCGCTCTCGTGGGCCTCGGCGCGGATCAGGTCGGTGGCCTCGGTGATTTCATAGAGGGTGAGGTCGGGCCCGCCGGTGACATTGATGAGCAGTCCGCGCGCGCCCTCGATCCGGATTTCCTCGAGCAACGGGTTGCTGATGGCCTTGTGCGCGGCTTCCTTCGCCCGGTCGTCGCCGTCCATTTCGCCCATGCCCATGAGCGCCAGTCCCTTCTCGCTCATGATGGTCTTGACATCCGCGAAGTCCACATTGACCAGGCCGGTGAGGGTGATGAGGTCCACGATGCCCTTCACGGCGTGGAGCAGGATCTCGTCCACCCGGTGGAAGGCTTCGATGATGGTGGTGTTTTTGTTGATGACCTTGAACAGGCGCTGGTTCGGGATCATGATCATGCTGTGCGCCTCGTCCTTTAACTCCTCCATGCCCTTGAGCGCCAGCTCTTTCCTCCGCGAACCCTCGAACTCGAACGGGAGCGTCACCACGGCCACAGTCATGGCGCCCATCTCCTTGGCCACCCTTGCGATCACGGGCGAGGCCCCGGTGCCGGTGCCGCCGCCCATGCCCGCGGTGACAAAGACCATGTCCGCGCCTTTAAGCACGCGCTCGATTTCGGGCGTGGACTCTTCCGCGTATTTCCTGCCCACCTCCGGGTTCTTGCCCGCGCCCAGGCCGGGCCCGAGCAAAAGCTTCTTCTCGGCCAGGCTGATCCCGAGCGCCTGCGAGTCGGTGTTCGCCGCGATAAACTCGAGTCCCTTCAAGCCGCTCTGGATCATGGTGTTAAGGGCGTTCCCGCCCCCGCCACCCACCCCGATCACCTTGAGCTTCGCCTCCGCGGACCGTTTTTCTATCAACTCGATCATCTGCTTCCTCCTCTCGCGGGTCGGGCAAGCCCGACCCCTGCGCGATCACACAAAGTATTCAACCACCACCTCGCGCATGCGGTCCCAGACGCGGTGGAAAACATTGTTGCCCTTGGCCTGGAACCCGCGGCGGTAAAGGTTCTTGCGTCCCCACAACACCAGTCCCACCCCGGTCGCATACATCGGACTCGAGACCACATCCACCAGACCGCCGATGCCCCCGGGCTTTCCCACCCGCACCGGCATCTCGAGCACATGCTCGCCCAACTGCTCAATCCCGTGGAGCAGTCCGGTCCCGCCGGTAACCACCATGCCCGCGGAAAGCAGATCCTGCATGCCGACGCGGTGGATCTCGCGGTTCACGAGCTGGAAGATTTCCTCCATGCGCGGCTCGATGATTTCGCAGAGCAAATTCCGGGGCAGCTCGCGCGGCTTTCTGCCGCCCACGCTCGGCACCTGGATCACCTCGTCCTTCCCGACCAGCTTGGACATGGCGCATCCGTATTTGCGCTTGATCTTCTCGGCCTCCGCGGCCGGCGTGCGCAGCCCCGCGGCGATGTCGTTGGTGAGATGGTCTCCTCCCAGGGTGAGCACATGGGTGTGCCGAATGGACCCGCGGTGCCAGATCGCGATGTCCGTGGTGCCGCCGCCGATGTCGCAGAGGCAGACCCCGATCTCCTTTTCATCCGGGGCGAGCACGGCTTCGCTGGAGGCGATCTGTTCGAGGATGATGTCCTTGACATTGAGTCCGCAGCGGTTGCAGCAGCGGACAATGTTCTGGATCGCGCTGATGGCGCCGGTAACAATGTGGACCTTGGCTTCGAGCCGGACGCCGGTCATCCCGAGCGGGTCGCGCACGCCGTCCTGGTCGTCAATCACAAAGTCCTGGGGCAGGATGTGGATGACCTCCTGGTCAATCGGGATGTTGATGGCCTGGGCCTGGTCCACCACCCGCCGGATGTCCGGCTCGCTCACCTCGCGGTTCTTGATCGCCACGATCCCCTGGCTGTTAAAGCCCTTGATATGGCCGCCGGCGATCCCCACATAAACCGAGTTTATTTCGCATCCCGCCATGAGCATGGCCTCGTCTATGGCCTGGCGGATGGACTCGACCGCGGCGTCAATGTTGACCACCACGCCCTTGCGCAGGCCGTTGCTGGGCACCGTGCCCAGACCGGTGATCTCGAGCCCCTCCGGGCTGACCTCCGCCACGATCGCGCACACCTTGCTGGTCCCCACATCCAGTCCCACAATCACATTTTCTTTGCGCGCCAATTTAGTAACCTCCTTTCTGAATCTACCTTATTCAGCTTCCGTTTGATTTTCCGCTTCCGGTTTAACTATTGCCGCCTTTTTCATCAGCCGGGCCACCACCCGGTCGGTCCGGCTCAGGTCCAATTCCTCGAACCAGTAAAAGTCCGAGCCCACCTCCGCGCAGATTTGCTCCAGCTTTTCAAACTTTTCCTCAAACCCGTCCTCCCCAAAGTCCACCTGCTGGTTCTTCCTGCTGAGCAGGCTCAGGCCCGCGGCAGGGTCGAGGTGGAACTCGGAAATCTGACTTTGCGGGAACAGTTTGGAAGTTGCGGCCCTCTGCCAGAGTCCGAGCCCGGCCTGGAGCATTTTCAGGCCGGAGGAATCCGGGTCCCGCAAGGCCTCGAGGGTAAGCCCGGTGAAAATCGGGTAGTCCAAACTGTCGCCCGGGATCAGGCGCTTGAAAACTTTATATTCCGAATTGACATAGAAGGCCTCGTCCAGGATCACGATGGCAATGGGCGAATGCTCCGAAACCGTGATCAAGACCTGGTCCGGCAATTGGCGGCTGACTCGGGCTTCCTTGATCCAGGGATGAAACTCGACCCCCTGCACCGCCTTGCCCAGCTTGAAGTCAAAAATTCCCATGCCCGGTTTCACTCCGCTCAAAAATATGATCTCCTCGTCCGAGGCGTGGCGGTTGCCGCTCACGGAAATCGCGGTGATCTTCAAAAATTCGGACCGCTTGACCCGGTCCCATCCGAGCTTGAGTCCGACCAAGGCCGCGATGAGCAGGACCGGGATCGAACCTCGCTTGACCCATTTCCAGACCCGGGCCAGCTTTTGCCCGCGGACTTTTGATCCGCTCCGGCTTTTGGATCCGCTCTGTGACCGCGTGCTCATCTTTTTTTCGCCACCGCGCTTGACAAAATTTTTTCCACCAACTGATCGAAGCTGATGCCCAGGGCTTGGGCGCTCATGGGCAAGAGACTCCGCTCGGTCATGCCCGGGATGGTGTTCACTTCGAGCACGAACGGCCCGCGCTCCGGGTGCAGCCGGAAGTCCACCCGGACCGCGCCCTGGCAGCCGAGGACTTCATAGGCTTTTTTCGACCAAGCGCGGATCTGCTCGCGCGTTTCCGGCGCGAGCTTGGCCGGGACTTGGTATTCGCTTTCGCCCGGGGTGTATTTGGCCGAGTAATCATAGAAGCCGGAACGCGGGATGATCTCCACCACCTC
>CAIUDS010000518.1 GCA_903897985.1 uncultured delta proteobacterium | reverse complement strand
CTGCTTCCCGTCCTGCGCGAAATGGGCCATCAAAACCCCACGGTCATGAACATGCTGGAAGCCGCGGAAGCCAAAAAACTGAAAAAGCTGTTCGAGGAAAAAAAGGAGCAACGGCCCGTTTCGGTGGAAGTGGTGGAGACCCAGATCAAGGAAGGCGTGATCCGGCGGCGCAAGGTTGCGCACAAAATCGAGGAACCCTTGCCGGTCGAGGCCAAACCGGAACCCGCGGAAAAAGAGGGCGAGGAGAAAAAGAAGAAAGTCGGCAAGAAAAAAGCCGCGCCGGCCAAGAAGGCCAAGGAAGCCGAAACCGCCGTGACCGAGCCGGCAACGGCCGCGCCGCCCCCGCCCGAGCCCGTAAAAAAGTCCGCGGTTCCTTATGAGCCGCCCCGGGTGGTGGAAAAGCGACCCACGGGAATCGAAATCCTCAAAACCACGGAAAAGGCCGCGCCCAAAAAACCCAAGGTCAAGATGCGCTGGGTCAAGCCCAATGTCCGACGGACCGCCCGGGCCACCGATGAAATTCCCAGTCCCCAGGCCATGGTGCGCGAGCAGCAGAAGGCCGACGCGGAGACCGCGGAAAAAGCCGAGCGCGAGAAAAGAAAAGACAAGAAAAAAAAGGGTGTCAAACCCAAGTCGGAGCTTGAGGAATTCCTGGAAAAGCCCGTTAAGGGCAAGAAAATAAAGGAGCCGGTTAAAAGGAAGGTGAGAAGGAAAATCGCCTTTAAGATGGAGCGCGGGGCTTTTGAGGAAGGCGCCGAGGTGGTTGAGTCGGAGCGGATTTATATTCCGCAGAAGAAAAAGCTGACCGCGAAGAAACGGCCGGCGCAAAAGACCCAGATCACGGTCCCGAGCGCCAAGAAGCGGGTGATCCATATGGGCGAAAGCATCAGCGTTTCGGAGCTCGCGCGCAGGCTGGGGGTGAAATACCGCCTGGTTCAGGACAAGCTTTCCGCCTTGGGGCTCGAGTTGGAGGATGGCGCGGAAATGGATCATGCGAGTGCGGCGCAGGTGGCGCATGAATTCGAATACGAGGCGGTCACGGAAACTTTCGACGAAGCCACGATCATAAAGTTTCCGGCGCCCCAGGCGGAGGAAGGGCTGGAACCGCGGCCGCCGGTGGTGACGGTGATGGGCCATGTTGACCACGGCAAGACCTCGCTGCTCGATTACATCCGCAAGACCAAGGTCGCGGAGAAGGAACCCGGACAGATCACCCAGAACATCGGCGCCTCGGTGGTCGAGGGTCCCTCCGGAAAAATTGTGTTCATAGACACGCCCGGTCATGCCGCATTCGCCAAGATGCGGGCGCGGGGCGCGGAGGTGACCGACATTGTGGTGCTGGTGGTGGCCGCGGATGACGGGGTCATGCCCCAGACCGTCGAGGCCGTCAACCACGCCAAGGCCGCCAAGGTCCCGATCGTGGTCGCCATCAACAAGATTGACCTGCCCGACGCCAAGCCCGATCAGATCAAGAGCCGGCTCGCGGAAATGGGGCTCAATCCCGAGGAATGGGGCGGAGAAACCCTGATGGTGCCGTGCTCCGCCCGGACCGGACAAGGCGTGGACACCCTGCTCGAATCCATTTCCCTCCAGGCCGAAATTCTTCAGTTGCGCGGCAACTCTCAGGTCCCGGCCCGCGGGTTCGTGATCGAAGCGAGGCTGGACAAGGGCCGCGGCCCGATTGCCAGCGTGATCATCAAGGAAGGCATCCTCAAACGGCAGGCCGCGATTGTCTGCGGGATTTATTCCGGCAGGATCCGCGCGCTCTTCGATCATCTCGGACACCAGGTCGAGTCTGTGGGCCCGAGCCTGCCGGTGGAAGTGATCGGCTTGAACGGAGTGCCGGGCGCGGGCGAGGAACTGATCGCGGTGGAGGATGAGCGGAGCGCCAAGGAAGTCGCGGGACACCGCGCGGACAAACGGAGGACGGAGGGCCTGGCCGCGCCCGTCGAGGCGAGCATGGAAGACTTGATGAAGAAGATGGGGACCGGCGAGAAGGCCGAGCTTAACCTGATCATCAAGGCCGACACCAACGGCGCCGTCGAGGCCGTGCGCGATGCCATCCTCAAAATGAACTCGGACAAGGTTGAGATCAAAGTCCTCCATGCCGGGCCCGGGGCCATCACCGAGAACGATGTGCTCCTGGCCGAGGCCAGCAAGGCCGTGCTCATCGGCTTCGGGGTCCGGCCGGAGTCCAAGGCCAACCGGATGGCCGAGGAAAAGGGCATCCGGGTATATACCCACCGGATCATTTATGAACTGCTCGACGAACTGGGCCGGATTTTGAAAGGCATGTTCGCGCCGGAGAAGGTGGAGCGCTCCCTCGGCCGGGCCGAGGTCAAGCAGGTCTTTGCCGTGTCCAAGGTCGGAACCATCGCCGGGGTCGCGGTCTCGGAGGGCGTGGCGCAGCGGAGCTCGCTGGTGCGGGTGTTGCGGGACAATGCGGTGGTGTACGAGGGCAAGGTGGCCTCGCTGAAAAGGTTCAAGGACGATGTGCGGGAATGCGCCGCGGGCTATGAGTGCGGAGTGGGCGTGGAAAATTTCAACGATGTCAAGCTGGGGGATGTGCTCGAGTTCTACACGCTGGAAGAGAAAGGCGCGGCTTCGGGGAAGAGCTAAATGGTGGTCGGGGTTTTGAGCATCGAGTTCCACCTCCCCCAGGCCCACAGCCTCAAGGAAAAGCGCGGCGAACTCAAGCGCGCCATCGCCCGGATCAAGAGCGCATACAATGTGTCCGTGGCCGAGGTGGGCAAGAACGATCTTTGGCAGAGCGCCGAACTCGGCATCACCCTGGTCGGCAACG
>CAIUDS010000517.1 GCA_903897985.1 uncultured delta proteobacterium | reverse complement strand
CCAACCCGGCGGACGACCCGAAGGCGTTTTATCATTTTATTTTTGTGGCGGAAACCGATCTCGGACTGCAAGGCTATACTTTTACCATTGACGGGATCCGGAAAGACCATTTCGTGATCAAATAAAGACCATTCCCGAGGCGGCCCCGGCGCAGGCATTCCCGCGCCGGGGCCGGTCCGGTTTAATCTTTGGTCCTTATCCGTCCGGGGCTGCCCGCCGAGCCAGCCCCGCTCAAAGCGGCCATCGAGACCGATAGGTTATTCGCCGTGGTATTTGAACGAGAGTTTTACCCGGGCGCGGAAGGCGGTGACTTTCCCTTCTTCCAGCTTGAGGTCCAACTGGGTGATCTCGGCAACTCTCAGGTCCTTCAGCGATTTGGCCGCGGTTTTGACCGCGTTCTTGGCGGCTTCTTCGAACGACTTGTCGCTGGTGCCCACCAGCTCAATGATTTTGTAAGTGCTGTCCGGCATGGTTCCCTCCTTTTTGGGAATTGGGGTTTGGGTTATAATCCGGTTCCTTCTAATCCCTCTCCATATAATTAAATACCATAACCATGACTTTAGATGCGCACCCAGCCGGTTGGTTATTGGTGAAACATTTCTAGCATAATCCGGAGAACAAATCAACTAAAGAGGACCGCGATTGCCAAAAGGGAAAAGAGGCTTTATTATCTTTGGGTGCGATTATCTCATCTCTGATTGGGAGGAATTGGAAAGATGAAGTTATGGAAGGTTTTGGTCGGTATGCTTCTGCCGTTGCTGGTTCACGGACAAACCCCCAGCCATTTCAAGATTTATCAGTTCAAGGTGAAAGGCCAGTTGGAAAATGTGATCCCGGCGGACTTGGATCAAGACGGCCTCCAGGAACTGATGGTCGTTCACCATAATCCGCCCACCGGGCAGAGCCGGCGCTATGTGAGCATTTTCTGGGCCGCGCCGGGCGGGAAATACGCTCCCAACCAGGTGGTGGAGGAGGAAATCCCGCAACGGTTCACGCTGTTTGATTATGGCAAGATTCCGGGCGAAGCGGGCGAGGTCCTGATCCTGCTTTCCCGGAATTCCGCGGAATACTACCGGTTCGCCGACAAAAAGCTGGATGGTCCTTTCCCGCTTTTAAGTTTCCCGAACCAGTTGCTCCAGATTTCCGATCCCGACCAACTGCTCTATTATGATTTTCTCTATGACTTCAACAATGACGGCCAAAACGAAGTCATGGTCTATCAGATCGGCGACGCGGACATTTTCTATAACCAGGGCGGGAAATGGACAAAAACCACGATTGATATGCCGATTAATTCCAACTATTTCTCGATCACGCCCCTACGCAAGATTTTTCCGCATCAGGAAATCAATGTCACCTATCATACCCCCAACCTTTTCATAAACGACCGCGAGGGCGACGGCAAGTCGGAGATGTTCGTGATTCAGCATGAGGAGATCTGGATTTACAAGCAAAGCCCCGAGGGCATGTATGGCGCCAAGCCGGCCTATAAGGTGAAAATGGACCTGACCGACCCGGTGGAAAAGGCGCGGCGCCGGGATCAGTTGACCCTGGAAATCGTGGACCTGGACGACGATGGCAAGGCCGACCTGGTCAGCAACTACCAGCACGGAAGTTTTTTCAACCAGAAAGCGGACATGAAAATTTTCTATGGGAAAGATGGCTGGGCGGAACCCGGCAAACAGGCTAAGCCCAGCCGGTCCTGGTCGCTCACCTCCTGGATCATTGGGCCTTTTATCAAGGATATGAACGCGGATAAAGAAAGCGACCTGGTCGTGCCCACCGTCCAGATCGGAGTGCTGTCCGCGGCCCAGGTCTTGATCGCCAACAACTTCCCGTTCGAGTTCCGCTATTATCTCGCCAACAACCATGTCATTCCGGCCGAACCCACCTCGGTGGATCAGGTCAACCTCTACATTGATTTCAAGGAAGGCAATTTGTCCGGCGGATTCCCCAACATCTTCGGCGACTTCAACGGCGACAAAATTGACGACCTGGTTTTCAGCAAGAACGAAAAAGAGATGGTGGTGGTGATCAAGGACCGGATGAGCAAGCGGACCAACAATCAGGAAGCGATTATGGTTCCCACCGCGATGCTGCCGCTGGTGGAGGATTTGAACGGAGACCGCCTCGGCGACATCATCCTGACCTATAACATGGACCCGGACCCCACGCGGCACGGCGATT
>CAIUDS010000516.1 GCA_903897985.1 uncultured delta proteobacterium | reverse complement strand
TATTTCAAGAATGTGGACGCGGCGCTTTTGATCTTCACCGGGCAGATCGGCTCGCACATGGGCTTTATCGAGCACCGCGCCATCTGCCACGGAAACCTCTACGAGGCCATGCAGGCCGCGCGCGCCATGAACCTCGTCCAGAAATACCTCATGCCCGGCTTTATCCTCAACAAGACCTTCAAGGTCCCGCCCCGCTTCAGCTTCTCCGACTACCTGCTCAAGGGCAAGGTCATGGCGCTCTTGACGCCCTATCTGATTTTAAATCTCGGGAAATAAAAGGAGGGAAAAATGTTGCCGAATTATTACGAATTTTACTGTCCGGTCAAGATCGTGAGCGGGAACCAGGCGCTCAGCAATCTTCCCTACGAGATGGACCAGCTCGGCGCGCACAAGGCCCTGATCGTGACCGACCCGGGCGTGGTCGCGGCGGGATTGCTCAAACCGGTGCAGGCGGCGTTCGAGGGAAGCAACTGCGCCATCGGCGCCGTGTTCGATCAGACGCCGGTGGACTCGAGCAACCTGGTCTGCAACCAAGTCGCGAAAATCTTTAACGAGAAAGGCTGCGACTGCCTGGTGGCTTTGGGCGGCGGGAGCGCGATTGACACGGCCAAGGGCGCGAACATCGTGGTCTCGGAAAAGACCGACGACCTGCTCAAGTTCCAGGGCCATGAGTGCGTGAAGGAAACGCTCAAACCCTTCATCGTGATCCCGACCACCTCGGGGACCGGCTCCGAGGCCACCCTGGTCGCGGTGATCGCGAATGTCGAGAAGAACATCAAGATGAGCTTCACCTCCAACAAGCTCTACCCTCATGTCGCGATCCTCGATCCCAAAATGCTCGTGACCATGCCCAAGAAAATCACCGCGGCCACCGGGATGGATGCGCTCACCCACGCGATCGAGGCGTTCGTGAACCTCCAGAAAAACCCCATGTCCGACGCCTTTGCCATCACCACGGTTAAGCTGGTCCATGAAAACCTCGTCCGCGCGGTCGAGAACGGGAGCGACGAGAAGGCCCGGCTGGCCATGGCCAACGCCGCGCTCTGCGGCGGCATCGCCTTCTCCAACTCGCTGGTCGGGATCGTGCACGCGATCGCACACGCCTGCGGCGGCGTCGCCCACCTCCCGCACGGAGTCGCCAACGCCATCCTGCTCCCCTGGGGTCTGGAATACAATCTGGACACGAGCGCCGAGACCATCGCCGAGCTGGCGCCCTGGATCGGCGCGCCGGCCGCGGGCAGCGCGGCTGAAAAAGCCCGGGCCGTGATCGCGGCCGTGCGCGAGCTGACCAAAAAATTGAACGAGCTTTCCGGCCTGCCCCTAACGCTGAAAGAGGCCGGCTTAAAGGAAGAGCAGTTTCCGGCCATTGCCAAAGCCGCGATCAACGACGGCACCATGAACTACAATCCGAAGGACGCGACTTTGGAAGAAGTGATTGCGATCCTCAAAAAAGCCTATTAAGCGATGCCTATCAGCCGCCGGGTTCAGAAAGCGCTGGTGGTCGCGGAGCTGCTGCTCGCCGCGCTTGCGGCTCGGCCCGCGGACCAAAGGCCGCTCAAGCAAAGGATTTCCGATCCGTTCAAGAATAACCGCAGCCTCAATGAGCTTGGCGATGTCGTGGGCATCAAAATCTACGACCGCTACCGCTGGGAGAAAACTCTCCAGCGCGCCGAGCAATACATAAAAAGCCATCCCGCCAATCGGGTGATCGAAATCACGGATCAGCGGATCAGTTCCAAAAGCGCGCTGCTCACGCTCAAGACCGCCGACGGCAAGACCGGTTGGATGATCGTGACTTTCCCCTTCCCGGACGCGGTGCGCATCCAGGCCGGGCTGGGCAAGCCGCCCGCGGCCGACACTTCCGGCGCGGATTTTGCGGCCGAGATTTTCCCGGGCTACCTGATGTTATCCAGCTCACAAATAAGGATCAGCCTGGAAAAGAAGCCGTTTCATCTGGAAATCTCCGATTTCGGCGGCCGGACCATGATGGCCGAGCCGGAAGACTCCGGGCTCGAGCTGGGCGCTGAGCGTTGCCGCGAAAATGCGGTCCTCTCCAAGGGCGAGAAACTCTTCGGCCTGGGCGAGCAATACGGCGAGTTCAATCACGCCGGCAAGATGCTGGTGATGGACCAGGACGACGCTTATGAGTCCCGCACCGGCAACACTTATCTCCCGATCCCGTTCCTGCTCTCGAGCCGCGGTTATGGCCTGCTGGTCAACACTTATCAACGGGCCCTTTTCGACCTGGGCAAGTCCGACCCCAACCGGCTTTCCGTTGACAATCCCGATAGTAATCTGGATTACATTTGGTTTTTCGCCCCGGACCCGAAAAAAATCCTGTCCGAATACACCGCCTTCAACGGGAGGACCCCGCTGATCCCGCGTTGGTCGCTCGAGCCCTGGATCAGCCGGCAGACCATCGCCGGGTGGCGGGATTACGAGGCCGCGGAGCGGGATGTGGCGAGGATGGTGCGCGAAAAATTCCCGGTCGGGGTGGTGCTTTACGAGAACCTATTGAACGGTCCGGCCGAGGGGCCGGAACTTGGCTTTGACCCGAAGACCCGGCCCCGGATGCCGGAGATTATTGACGAATGGCATAAGCTCGGGATCAAGGTGGTCGGCTGGATCGGACTCGGCCAGGTCAACCCCAATCCCAGCCATCTCAAATATTACGGACTCGACCAGCACCCGGAATATCTGGTCCGCAACCCGGACGGCTCTCCATACTTGGGCGGGATCGGAAAAGACAATTACTACCTCGACACCAGCAACCCCGAGGCCATGGATTTTGCCTGGGATAAAATCTATCAGCCGCTGTTTCTGCCCGGCCCAAATGGAAAATCCAGTTTTGAAAAACTCGACCTCGATGGCATCAAGCTCGACTTCTGCGAATTTTTTCCGCCCGCGGAAGTCCCGATTTTGGTGCATGAGCGGATGCCCGGGATGCGGCTTTATCACCCGACCTATTTTTCGGAATGGATGTATTCGAAGATCAACTCGGTCCGGCCCGGAGGCGGGATCACCTGGATCCGAGGCGCGGGCCTGGGCGCGCAGCGGATCGGCTTTGTCTGGACCGGGGACCGCGGCCGCACCTTCGAGCAGCTCGACCACACGCACATCGCGCGCATGAGCGCAAGCATGAGCGGGATCGCCCTGATCGGCACCGATTTGGGCGGTTACACCAGCGGCGGAATCATCTCCGAGCAGGTCTATAACCGCGCGGTCGCGATTGACTGCTTCAGCCCGGCCTTCCACGACCACGGCCGCTCCATGCCGCCGTGGGAACAGACCGAGCAAGGCAAGGACATCTACCGCTTCTACGCCCGGCTCCGCTACAACCTGATCCCATATATCTACAGCCTGATTGAGCAGGCGCATGAAACCGGCGCGCCCATCATGCGGCCGATGCCGCTCGAATGCCCGGACGACCAGGTCTGCTGGGACATCTACGATCAGTATTTCCTGGGTGATTCGCTGCTGGTCGCGCCCGTGCTCAAGAACACGCGAGAGCGCAAGCTCTATCTGCCCGAGGGAGAGTGGGTGGATTTCTGGACCCGGGAACCCGCATGCGGGCCCAAATGGATCAATTACACGGTGCCTCTAAACATTATCCCGGTGTTTGTCCGGTCCGGCTCGGCGATTCCGATGCAATTCAACGACCGGTTTGAATTGGGCGGCGAGTTCAAACAGGAAGACAAAGACCGCATGACGCCGGGGTTTGCCGTTTTCGGGGCCGATGAGCTGAGCCTCGATCAAACCTTTAAGGTCTTTGACCCGCGAACCAATCCCCATGCGGTATCTTCCCTCAAGCTGACCCGGACTGCTCAACAAATTTCCCTTGACAAGATTTCGCCGCTTCCGGCCGCGATCATCATCTTCGGCAAGAAGCCATCCATAGTTAACTTCTGCGGGAAGGAACTGAAGGAAGTCTCGTGCTCCGAAATCCACTCCTCAATTGGCTGGTGCTATCGCGAAAAGATGAAGGCGGCGGTTATTCATCTCGACAAGTGAAATCGGTGAGCACGGCCGGATGGCCGCAGGGCAGAATTTGACAAAGATTGACGCTTTTCCTAATATCTCCAGCTAGAGACCTTGCCCGTTTCTCATGTCAATTACTGGAGGTAGCCAAAATGAATCAAGCCAAAGTCCTGATCGGAACCGTGACTTTAATCCTGGCCCTGATGGTTCAGGTTTCCTGCGGCGGAGCTGAGAGTTCGAGCGCCCCGGCACTTTCGCCGACCCGGGACACGGCCCCCAGTTTTGGGACCGCGGCCAAGATCTTCTCGAGCGTTACGGTCGGTTATAGTCATGCCTGCGCGATCGGCACCGACCATTCGCTCTGGTGCTGGGGATACAATTATGACGGCGAGCTCGGGATGGGAAACTTTGGGTTTATCTATGACAAGCATATTCCCAACCAGGTGGGCGCGGATACCGACTGGAAGTCGGTGGCCGCGGGCATGGAC
>CAIUDS010000515.1 GCA_903897985.1 uncultured delta proteobacterium | reverse complement strand
TTGGTAGCAAAGCTAGCGCGATCCTCTGGACTCAGGTCACCATCACCAACCCCCAGGTCAAAGAAACCCCGATTTCGGAAACCGTCAATGCCACCGCCGAGCAAGCGGGATATCCCGACCAGAGGTTGCTTGAAGACTCTTTGGTCAAATATTTGAGAGATTTCAGCCGCGATCCCAAGATTATCGAGGCGTTCAAGGCGGTTCAGCCCTAATCGGACCGGCAGAAACGTCTTTCGCGAAAATCCACCTCTGGAAAGTGAGGTTTCAGGGGTTTCGGGGGCAGACCTTGTTTTTTCCTTTCGCTCCGCACCCGCGGGATACCGGAATCTGCAAATCAAGAATACATTATCAGCGTTCATCTGCGTTAATCTGTGGATGAATTTCCTGGGCTTGAATTCTTCGCGCCCTTTGCGTTCTTTGCGGTGAGGGAACAATGTTCTGTGGGCAGTGGATAGTGGTCAGTGAAATTCTCGAATTTCGAACCCCGAACTCCGAATTCCGTTGTGTCCGTTGTGATCGTTGTGTTTAAGGATGGTTCCGTGTTAAAAACCCCAAGAAATTCTTTGCGCCCTTGCCTACTCCGCCGTAGTAGCTACGGCTACGAAGGCTGGATGCGCCTTTGCGGTTAAACGGCTTTTTTAAGATTTCTTCTTGCGCGCGCGGAACTGGAGCATGATCGGGGTTCCCATGAACCCGAGTTCCAGGGCGAGGCGGCTGGAGAGGAACCGGTGAAAGGGTTCCTTGATGATTTCGGGGTAGTTGGCGAAGAAGAGGAAAGTGGGCGGCCGGGTCCGGACCTGGGTGGCGTAATAAACCCGGAGCGGCTGTCCGCGGTGATGCGGCAACGGGGCTTGAGTCATTACTTTCTCAAGGGCGCGGTTCAATTCGCCGGTGGTGACCTTGCGCCGGAACTGCTCGAACACCTTGTCAATGGTGGGGAACAGGGCCTTGAGCCCGAACCCGGTCTTGGCCGAAACCGGCAGCACCGGCGCGTACGGGATATGCCAGAGCGTGGCCTGGACCTCGCTTTCAATTTTCTTGAGCGCAAGTTCGGGCTTGCCCACTAGGTCCCATTTATTCACCAGCACGATGCAGGCGCGGCCGCGGCGGAGCAGCAACCCGCCCAATTTGGCGTCCTGATCGGTCGGCCCCTCGGAAGGGTCAAGCATGAGCAACACGAGATGGCTGCGCTCGATGGCCTTGATCGAGCGGAGCGAACTGATCCGTTCCAGTTTCTCGTCAATCTTGCTCTTGCGCCGCACGCCCGCGGTGTCAATGAAAATATATTGCTTGCCGTCATGCTCGAGTTCGGTGTCCACCGTGTCCCGGGTGGTGCCCGGGATCGAGGTGACCAAAAGCCGTTCCTCCCCGAGCAGGCGGTTGACCAGGCTGGACTTGCCCACATTCGGCCTGCCCAGGACCGCCATCCGAGGCGTGAGCGTCTCGAGCTCCTCATCTTGAGCCGCAGGCTCCTCCGCCTCCACGCCCGGCGCCGCCTCAACAATCGCGTCCATCAGCTCGGCGACCCCGCGGCCGTGGCCGGAAGAGATCGGGAAAATTTTTTCCGCGCCCAGCTCGTAAAATTCATACGCGTATTTTTCCTGGCCCGAGTTGTCAACCTTGTTCACCGCGTAGAACACCCGCTTCTTGGCCTTGCGCAGCTTGTCCGCGATCATGCGGTCCGCGGGCATCACCCCTTCCTTCAAGTCGAGCAAAAAGATGACGGCCTCGGCCTCGGTGATCGCGATTTCCAGTTGGTCGTTCAAATTCTTATAGAACTCGCCCTCGCCCTCGGGCACCCAGCCGCCCGTGTCAATCAGGCGGTAATTCAGGCCGTTATGCTCCATCTCCGCGTAAAGCCGGTCCCGCGTCACCCCCGGCAAGTCCTCTACAATCGCGATCCACCGGCGCGCCAGCCGGTTGAACAGGGTGCTCTTGCCCACATTGGGACGGCCCACAATCGCGATGATGGGCTCAAGGTTCTTTGTTTTTGCGCTCATGGCCTTCAAATGATGACTTATATTCTTGCTTTCAGCAAGCCTGCTTAATCGCAGCCCCGAGGGGCCATGCGCCCAAGCCTCCGCAACTAATCCAAAGTCTTGCATGAAAGTTTTGAAGCGGGTATATTGGGGCAAATGGGAGGGAGGACATGGCCGCGCCGGAGAGCGTAAAAAAAGAGATCGAGAGGCTGCGGGAGCAGATAGTTTTTCACAACCTCAAATATTACCGCGACGACCGTCCGGAGATCAGCGACGCGGAATACGATGAGCTGTTCCTCCGGCTGAAGGACCTCGAGCAAAAATACCCGGAGCTGCTCGCGCCGGACTCGCCCACCCAGCGCGTGGGCGCGGCCCCGCTCGAGAAATTCGTCAAGGTGACCCATCGAACCGGGATGTTCAGCCTGGACAACGCCATGAGCGAGGACGAGCTTTCCGAATTTGACCAGCGCGTGAAAAAAGTTTTGGGCCCGGCCCGGGAGTTCGAGTATGTGGCCGAGCCCAAGATTGACGGACTCGCCATCAACCTGGTCTACGAAAATGGAAAATTCAAGAATGGCGCCACCCGGGGCGACGGGATCGTGGGCGAGGATGTCACGCAGAATTTGAAGACCATCCACGAGTTGCCGCTCAAGCTTTCGGAGAAAAAACCACCCGAGTTGATCGAGATCCGGGGCGAGGTCTATATGCGGCGGAAGGAGTTCGAGGAGCTCAACCGGGAACGGGAAAAAGCGGGCGCGCCTGTCTTTGCGAATCCAAGGAACGCGGCCGCGGGAGCGGTTAGGCAGCTTGATCCTGCAATCACGGCTAAGCGGAGATTACATCTTTATGTCTATCAGTTGGGCGAGGCGCGGGGCTGGAGCTTCCAGACCCAGTGGGAGGCGCTGGACACGCTACGGGATTGGGGCTTCAGTGTGCAGGACCGGATCAAACTATGCAAGGACATCGAAGAGGTCAAGAAGGTCTATGGCCGGCTTCGGGACGAGCGGGAAACTTTGCCTTATGAAATTGACGGCCTGGTGGTGAAGGTGAACGCGCTCGAGTTGTGGACCCGGCTCGGGTTCACCGCGCGCGCGCCGCGCTTTGCGATTGCGGCGAAATTCCCGGCGCGGCAGAAGACCACGGTGGTGAACGACATCATCGTGGGGGTGGGCCGGACCGGGGCGCTCACGCCGGTGGCGGTTCTGGGGCCGGTCGAGGTGGGCGGGGTGATGGTGTCGCGGGCGACCTTGCACAACCAGGACGAGATCGAGCGGAAGGACATTCGGATCGGGGACACGGTGGTGGTTCAGCGCGCGGGCGATGTCATTCCGGAGGTGGTGAAATTCATCCCGGAGCAGCGGCCCAAGGGCGCGAAAAAATTCGTGATGCCGGAGCAGTGTCCGGTGTGCGGCTCGAAGGTGGTGCGGCCGGAGGACGAGGCCATCCACCGCTGCCTTAACCTGAACTGCCCGGCGCAGATCATGGAGAGCATCGGACATTTCGCGAGCCGCGGGGCCATGAACATCGAGGGCCTGGGCGAGAAAATCGTGGAGCGGCTGTTTTCCGAGAAGCTGGTCAATTCCATCGCCGACCTGTACGCGCTCCAAGAGGACGATTTGACCAAGCTGGAAAAATTCACCGACTCGGAAACGCACAAGAAAGCCAAAAATTTGCTCGAGGCCATCGAGCGGAGCAAGAAGACCACGCTGCCTCGGTTCCTGTATGGGCTGGGCATCCGCCATGTGGGCGAGAGCACGGCACAACTGCTCGCGGAATCCTTCGCCAGCCTCGACGAACTGGAACAGGCGAGCGTGGACGAGTTGATGACCATCGAGGGGATCGGGCCGGAGATGGCCGCGGCCATCCATGACTTTTTCTCCAACCGCGAAAACCAGAAGCTGCTCAAGGACCTGCTCGGACAGGGCATCACCTTCGAGAAAGTTGCGAAGACCCGGACGGAGACGCCGCTCTCGGGAAAAACTTTCGTGCTCACCGGCGGGCTTTCGGGCATGACCCGCGAGGAGGCCAAAAATTTGATCCAGGCCGCGGGCGGAAAAGTTTCTTCGAGCGTGAGCAAGAAAACCGATTTCGTGGTGAAGGGCGTAGATCCGGGTTCCAAGCTGGACAAGGCCAAGGAGCTGGGGGTCAGGACGCTGACGGAAAAAGAATTTTCCGACCTGCTCAAGCAGGCCGGGGTCTTGTAGGGGCGCGGCTTGCTGATGAATAGGGACTTCCGCCTTCGTCCCGCAGATACACGGGACTACGGCGGACAGGAAAGTCCCCCGCACAGTAGGGAGGAGATGATATTGAAAACGGAGCGGGTGCATCTAATTATCCGGGGCCGGGTGCAGGGCGTTTTTTACCGCTATGAGACCTCGAACACGGCGCGGCAACTTGGTCTGACCGGTTGGGTTCGGAATAATTACGATGGCTCGGTGGAGGCGGTTGCGGAGGGGCCGAAGGAGAAGCTGGAGGAACTGATTGCCTGGTGTTGGAAGGGTCCGCCGCGGGCGAAAGTGGACAGCGTGGATGCGAAATGGGAGAACGCGACCGGG
>CAIUDS010000514.1 GCA_903897985.1 uncultured delta proteobacterium | reverse complement strand
CTTAACCGGGAATCAAGGAGTTGGGGAATGACGGCTGCGCCAAAATATTGTATCTTATAATGGGAAATCCGCATGGCGCCGCCAAGTCAAAATTCGCTCTCGGCCGGGAAAAAGTTCGGCTTTATCCTCATTTTGTATTTTCTCCTGTTCGCGCTCGGGGCAGTCCTGATCGGGGGCAGCGTGATCGTGATCCGTTCTCACCGGCTCTACGCCTATTACAAAAACAAGGAAAGCAGTGTTGAAGGCAAGGTTTTCTCATTCGATCCCCTGCTCGGCTCGGCCCCGATCCCGGGCGCCCAGGGCTGGCTGACATACCCGGATGGTTCGCGGATCCCGGTCCGGTTTGACCGCAACGGTTTCCGGGCGCCGCTTAACGAGCCGGATGCCGACCTCGCCCGCAAGCCTTCGCTCCCGGAGATCGAAACCCTCAATTCCCTGCCCCGGGCCGTCATCGTCAACACCGAGCCCGCCCTGCTCAAGGCGTTGCCGGTCAAGACCAAAGCGGTTTATGATTTGACCTACCGCACCTACCGCGGCAACCCGCCGGTCCTGATTGACGCCCACCCCAATGCGCGCGCCCACCGGATCATGGCCGACGAAATCGTGAAGGCGCTCGCGCCCTCGAAATAGAGGGGCGCAGGCACTCCTGCCTGCGATTCGTTCGCTTGCTTTGCCGCGCGCCTTCGTGCTAGGCTTTTGAGAGAAAAATTACACAAGGAGAAAAAAATGAAATTTGAAATGAACAATGGCAGGGAGTTTGGAATTCCGGTGGTTAAGTATGTGGTCGGTTTGTTGGCCGCGGTGGTCGCCATCATCTTGCTGTTCGGGTCGTGGACGATCATCAATCCGGGCCAGCGGGGAGTGCGCATCACCCTGGGTTCGGTATCCGACCAGGTGCTGGCGGAGGGAGTGCACATGAAGATTCCGCTGGTCCAGACGATCAAGAAAATTGATGTCACCACCCAAAAGCTGGAACAGCAGGTCGAAGCCTACTCCCAGAACATTCAATCGGTGGATGTCAAACTGGCTTTGAACTACAACTGCAAACCGGAACTGGTCAACCGGCTGCTGCAACAGGTGGGCATGGACTATGAGGTCCGGCTGCTTGACCCGGCCATCCAGGAAAGCGTCAAGACGGCGACCGCCAAGTTCAATGCGCAGGAACTGGTGAGTGAACGGCATAAGGTAAAAGAGGAAATTAAAACCGAGCTGATCAATCGCCTGGGCACCTATTTTGTGGTTACAGATTTCTCGTTGGTCAACTTCTCGTTCTCCCAGGAGTATGAGAAGGCCATCGAGGAAAAGCAGATCGCCGAGCAGATGGCGCTCAAGGCCAAGAACGATCTGGACCGGATAAAACTGGAAGCGGATCAGCGCATCGCGCAAGCCAAGGGCGAAGCGGAAGCCATTAAAATACAGGCCGAGGCGATCACGCAACAAGGCGGCCAGGCGTATGTGGACCTGCAGGCCATCGCCAAATGGGATGGAAAACTCCCGGTCCAGATGATCCCAAATGCCGCGGTTCCATTTATTGATCTAACCAAATAAATCGTTGGCGCGGCGCGGTTGACGGCTTTGGCAGGGTGTTGAAAAATGGCCCCGGCATCTCTTTATGTCATTCCCGGCTTGACCGGGAATCCAGTACTATCAATAACCTGGATTCCCGCCCCCGATCTGGTCGAGGGCATGCTTTCGCGGGAATGACTGTGGCCATTCGAGATTTTCAACACCGTGTTAGGCGGGTTAGGCGAAGGGATTTGCCGGGAGCGGCGGTTTTATGATAAATTGAAAAAGTGATGGGAGCGGGGTTGGCGGAAAATAAAACTCGGTTACAGGCGATCTCGGACCGGCTGGACGCGCTCTACGAGTTTGACCGCGAGCCCGTGCCGCCTCACAAGTTCCAGTCAGGCTGGAACTTCCTGTCCCTGTTCATCGGCGAGCACATCGCCGGGACCGAGTTCGTGATCGGCTCGATGTTCGTGCTCCACGGCGTCTCGGCCAAGGACCTGATCCTGGGACTCCTGCTCGGGAACCTGCTCGCGGTCCTGTCCTGGACTTTGATCTGCGCGCCCATCGCGGTGCAGGTCCGGCTAACCCTTTACTGGTACCTGCGCAAGATCGGCGGACCCGGTATCACCTTCATCTATAACATCGCCAACGCATTCCTCTATTGCATCCTCGCCGGCGCCATGATCTCGGTCGCGGCCACCGCCATCGGCCTGGCCTTCGGGGTGGACACCCCCGCTCTGACTGCCAAATTCCCGACCGGGCCGGGCTGGGTGATGATCACGCTCGGGACCGGCATGGTGGTGACGGTGGTGGCCATCCTCGGGTTCGAGAAGCTCGCGCAGTTCTCCTCGGTCTGCGCGCCGTGGATGATCATGATCTTTTTCGTCGGCGCCATCGCGGTCCTGCCCAAAATCGGCGAGTTCCACAACGCGAGCGAGCTCTGGCAACTCGCGCAGACCAAAATCTGGACCGGGGTGCCGATCGAGGGCAAGGAGAAGCTCGGGTTCTGGCACATCTGCTTTTTCGCCTGGTTCTGCAACCTGGCCATGCATGTTGACCTGTCCGACCTGGCCGTGTTCCGCTACGCCCGCAAATCTTCTTACGGGCTTTATTCCGCGTTCGGGATGTTCCCCGGACATTTCATGGCTTGGCTCGCCTCCGGCGTGATGGTCGCGGCCATCGGCCTCAAGATGGCCCCCGGCTCAATGGCCATGAACGCCGCGGGCCTGGCCGGCGCGGCCGCGGTGGTGATCGCGGGCTGGACCACGGCCAACCCGACCTTGTATCGCGCCGGACTCGCGCTGCAGACCATCACCCCCAACTGGCCGAGATGGCTCGTGACCCTCGTGATCGGAATCCTCACCACCATCCTCTCCATGTTCCCGTTCTTCTTCATGAGACTGCTCGACTTCGTGGCCATCTACGGTTTGATCCTGATGCCCATCGGAGCGGTGGTGTTCGCCGAGCATTGGATCGTGCCCAAACTCGGGATGCAAAGGCTCCGGGCCGAGTCGCGCGGATGGTTCATCAGCTTCGCTGTCACCGCCACCTGGGCTTTGACCCTGCTCGCCTGCTGGTTCATGCCCTTCCACCTTTTCTTCCGCTGGCTGCCGGGGTACTTCATCGCGTTGATCCTTTATCTGATCCTGACATCAATTGAATCAAAGTTGAGACCTGCAATCAGCAAAGGTGAGGTGGCAAAATGAAAACCCGCACCTTCATCATCAATCTCGCCAGCGTCATCGCCAGCGTCTCGCTTACCATTTCCCTGGCCTCCGGCTTCTGCGCCTTCTTCGAAGCGCTCTCTCTCGACCGCTACAAACTTATCCTCGACCTCGCCAGCTTGGCCTGGTTCCTGACCTCGCCCCTCTGGTTCGTGCCCCAACTCTTCGGCCAAAAATTCGCCGAAGCGGGCAAGCAGGCTTGGCTAAGGCCCAAGAGTAAGCCTCAAGAGTAAGTGCATCAGCGGGGTCAGGTCTAAAGTTTAAAGCTAGGCAGGTTGGCATTTATAGATGTATTTAAATATGCATATTTGTTCGCAGACAGGAGTGACCGCTCCCTATCGCGCCTTCCGCCTCCGCT
Source organism: uncultured delta proteobacterium (assembly GCA_903897985.1). Classification (GTDB taxonomy): domain Bacteria; phylum RBG-13-61-14; class RBG-13-61-14; order RBG-13-61-14; family DRUE01; genus CAIYYW01. The sequence continues at coordinate 647 of CAIUDS010000514.1, read as the reverse complement.
CCTCGGCAAGCTCGGAGCTATGGCGGACAAGAAAGGCGCTCGCACGAAGATGATTACAAATTACAGAGTACAAAATAAAAAATTCTTTGCGAACTTTGCGTTCTTTGCGGTGAAAAAATCTTGAATCATAAATCTTCGTGCAGTATTTTTCCCTGGGCCAGGTCAATGACCATGCTGGCATAAGTCACCTCAAACCATTCCCGGAACATTTGATAGGTGCGGTTCTGGGGCCAGTCTGAAAAATTATTTGTTCTCTGCTAATTTCTTTTCGATCTCCAGGGACAGATTTTGAAAAAAGTTTTTAAGCACCCGAGGGTCAAAAGGTTTGAGCATTTGCAGGGGCCAGTCTTCCGCGCGGTCGGAATTGGACCTTGCTTTATGGAGGGCCTGCACGAAAAAGTAGAGGTCGAATCCGGGATCTTTCTCCTTGGCGAATTCCGCCAATTCCCAGAAGGAAGCGTTTTCCTGAGTGAGAATGAAATAGAGGTCAACCACATCTTTCGGCGCGGTCCTTCCGAAAAAGGCCCCGAATTTGTCCGCAATCAAATCCAGGTAGTCATTGACAATAATATTCTCCACCTTGAGCGGCGGTTGGAGGCGAAACGGGCTGTCATAGGCAAGCTGGATCTTGATGGTTTGGTCGAATT
>CAIUDS010000513.1 GCA_903897985.1 uncultured delta proteobacterium | reverse complement strand
TATATAGGAAAAATGTTACATAGCTTTTTAGCCCCGAAAACAGGTGTAACCTGTTGATTTTCCTTTCAACTTTCAACCTTTCACCCCTTCACCTCCGATACAGATTTGTCAACCTGGGCCAAACGAAAAATGAAAAAATAATTTTTCCGCTTATTTATCAAGGGATTACAAAGCTATGCAAAATTTGCACTTTTGTTTGGCTAGGCCAAACAAGGGCGCAGCCCTTGACCGACTATAGAAGGGACCGGCGCTTGCGCGGTAGCTTATGCTGGAACCTGCAAAAAGCCGGAAAGCGAAGAATTGCGCTTGGCCGCGATCACCAATGAGCGCCTGTCCCTTCCTGCTTGCCGATTTTGCTTGACAGCCTCTTTCCGACGGTCTATGATTATTCAAACTGGGATGAGGCTTGAAGGCTTATCCGAAATTGACCACAATGAGGCGGTGTGTTAAGCTATGCTCGTGTCCAGAGACTATAAAATTTCCGGCAAGTTCAGCCCCGAAGAACGCATCGTAGTCCATTATGGGGATTGCCTGGAACTGCTCAATGAAATCCCGGACCGATCCATCCAACTGATCGTCACCTCGCCGCCTTATAACTTGGGCAAGGAATACGAAAGAAAACTCAAGCTCGAGCATTACCTGGAGCAGCAATCCAAGGTGATCAAGGAATGCGTCCGCGCGCTCGCTCCCAGAGGGAGGTCATAAATTATGGAAGGGATTTATCATGCCAAGAGACATTAAGATAGCATTCCTTGAAGACTTAAGAAAGCGCTATCCTTCCGCAAAAAAGCCGCAAGGCAGTCAGTCACTCTACGAGATAGGCAATGGAGTAGCCAGAATATACATCCGGTATTCAAAAGTTCATTCAAGAAATCAGGCCTTTTTTGGCTTGCGCAAAGAGGATCTTAAAAAGCTTGAAGGGCATCCATCCATCTTGTGCTTTTTATGGGATGGCCAAAGCCACCCATTGCTTATACCTTTTTCAGAATATGAAGAAATATTTAAGAGATGATTAAGTCAAAGATCAGCTCCGATGAGTACCCACCGATTTCTTTGGACAGAAAATAGGGGTAAATTGGGAATGAACAAAAATAAAGCTGGAAGCGAATCCGGAGCCAACTCTTCCACCGCTTATAAACCCCCTCCTTTTCTATTAAAAGACCGGTTATTTTGGATTAGCTTTTGGGCAGGCGGGTTAATCCTTTCATTTATACTATGGTTTGATCTAGGTGCTGATGTATGTTTTTATAACTATTGTGCCTGGATTTGGGAAAAATATAATTTACCCCCTTATATCGGATGTGTGGACTGGGACTTTCCTGGAATTTTTATCCTCCACCTGGTTGCGATCAAGTTATTTGGAGAGGGGGAAGTGGGCTTCCGGATTTTTGATTTTTTGGTTCAATGGAGCTGTGTGGTAATGATTTTTTATTTGGCGCGAAGCCTTAGGGGCGCAAGCCTTGCCGGTCTTTTCGGGGCAATTTTTTATTCGGCATATTATTACAGTTTCGGCAAAGTTTTTACCGGAGAACGGGATGGATTTCTTGCCTGGATTCTTCTTATGATAATTGTTTTATGGAAAGTGCTTGATACCAGGATTTACCTGCGGGCAGGGCTAATAGGAGCCTTAAGTGGTTTTGGCCTTCTGATTAAACCCACAATTGGATTGCTCTGGGTGGCTCTTGGGTTATGGATTTTAGTTATGGGGATAAAGAAAAAGGATTCAAGAAGATGGCTGGAACTTTTTAGCTATGGATTTTTCTGTTTGGTCCCCAGCCTGCTGGTTATTCTATTTTATTGGGAGAGAGGATATTTAAAGGAAATGTATGAAATTCTCGCCCTGATGATTTTTAAACTTTATCCCCAGATACCCGTGACTGTAAAATTAGCTCATGAGGATCCCATTAAGGTTTCCCGGTCGGCTCTAATAATTTACCAGCTACTAATTATTCTCAATGAAAATCCCCTGATATTAATTGGGGCCTTGATTTTCATTCTGGAGTATTTATATCGCCAGCGCCGAAACTCGGATCGGGAACTTTTCTGGCTGATTGTAATCATGTCTTTGGTCGGTCTATCATCCATTTTTATACAGCATCACTCTTGGCCTTATCACCGGATTCCCTTGTGGGCAATGATAATGATTCTGGGTGGAGGCGGATGGGTTTTTATCTTGGAAAAAGTGAGAGCCGGTTCTCAATCCTTGATGAGCAGAGGGATCCGAGTTGGTTTGAGCATAGTTTTGCTTGCCATCATCATTACCTCCATTCCCCCTGAATTACAGGAGTTCCCATTTAAATATTGTTTCCGGAGCTTTAAAACCAGCCAGCGCTTAAGTTCTAATCCCGTGGAACAAGCGGCTGATTTTATCAAGAGCCAATTAAAGCCAGAAGATGAGATTTACTTTTTTGGGGAATTTTCAAAAGTTAGAATTCTTTTTCTGATCAAAAGGAAATTGCCTGTGCCTTATCCTTTTGTTTATTATTTAAGCTTGAAGCTTAAAGATGGCTCAATTTCCAAATTGCAGGAATACTGGATCAAGGATTATGTGGAAACTTTCCTCAGAATTAAACCACGGTTCTTTATCTTTTCCACCCGGCCTCCATCTGGTCTGGTAGGAATAAAGGAGCCCATCATTATTCTCAAAGAAGATTTCTCGGGCGTATGGCAAGCCCTGAATCAGAATTATAAGCTGGTTAAGAAATTCGGCGCCATTGAAATTTATGAAATAAATACTGCTCAGCCCTCGTCCCCACGCCAATGATGGGCTGTCTTTGAAAAAGACATTAAACAGGAAAGAGTTTTGGCATAGAAATTAGTTCCGAAGCTCCTGCGAAGGATGGACAGTATAAGGTAATGATTTACCCTCGGGATAGTGGAACGGAATTCTATATTGCCAAGGTTGGCAGATTTAATGTTGAAGGATATTTCGATTGGCAACATCTGGAGAATTTGATAGATTCATCTCAATTGCTAAGGATGCCAGATTTCAGCCATAGCCAGATTCAGACTCTCCTTGGATCAATTGGGGCCACGAAAAAATATGGCATTTGGATACCCCCAAAAGACAGGTTAAAACTGGACTGGTCAATAACCAATCCCTTTAGCCCGCTCGAACTGCTCCCCTATAAATTTGAAGCAGCGGAAAGAGTATTACAGGAGATTGATGTCATTTGGGTCAATAAGGCATCAAGCGAGCCAATCGCATTTTTTGAGGTTGAATACTCCACTCCGATCTATTCCGGCTTACTGCGTCTAAACGATGCTTACTTAATCGCGAATAATGCGAATTCAAGGTTTATGGTGGTTTCAAATGATCAAAGGAAGGAGTTGTTTGTCAGGCAATTGAATCGGCCTACTTTTCAAACCAGCCGCTTGAGCGAGATATGCACTTTTCTTGATTATAAGAGCGTGTATATATGGCATAGCAATATCTCTAAGAATAGCGCTGAAAAGTCGGGAGAAAATGCCAATGAAGATAGCTGAAATCCATTCACATTTAAACGGCTTAGAGTGGCTTATCGTGCAAAAACCGGCCCTTTGGAAGGAAATTCAATTAGTAATCGCATCGGTTAAGACTCATCAATTCAAATGCCCGCCGTCCAATAAAATAAAGAAAAGATGCAAGAAACCTTATGATGGCGAAATAATCCGTGCTGATTTTGAAAGAGATTTTCATGCCAAGGGCTACCACAAAAGCGAATCCGACCATTGGTTAACCATAAACGCGAAAATTGCTCGCAGGACGATGGAGCTTCTGCCTGATGATCAAAAGGATAACATTCTTGAGGCTAGAGAAAGCTCGACGGGTAATTTCAATCAGACCGATTTCGTGAAGGATCGAGTCGCAATCGAAGTGCAGTTCGGGAAATACGCATTCGTCGCTTATGACCTTTTCGTGAAACACCTGGCATTCTATATCGGAGACCATATTGATGTAGGTATCGAGATCTTAGCCATGAAATCCTTCCAGAGCCAGATGAGTTCGGGCGTGGCCTACTATGAGGGCGAATTCTATAATGTGGTCCGCCAGGGACGAGGCGTACCCGCGGTACCGCTAGTGCTGATCGGGGTTGAGCCATAAATTAGGAGGGGGAAAAGATGGGAAGAGGAGGCGATTGAATTTTATGCAGGCTCTCAGCGCAAAAATTGCGGGGAAGGTCTCATGTCTGGGTCTGAGCTCATGGCCTTTAGGTCTGGGGCTGACCCCTTTGGCACACTGTTAAAGTTTAGACCTGATATTATGAAAGTCGGGCGCTCCTGTAGAATGGGAGAAACGAACCAGGAACAGGAGGCGCAAGATGGAAAGGACGGAAGGGGTAAAAAGTTTTGTGGGGATTGACGCGCACAGCGGACACTGTAGCATTAAGGTGATCAGCGCGGCGGGCGAGAACCTATCGGAGTTGCGGGTTCCGACCGAGGTCAAGCGGCTGCGGGCGGCGTTGCAGGGTTTGGCGGCGCCGGCGTGGGCGATGCTGGAGTCGAGTTTTCTGGCGGGCTTTGTCAAGGACAGCATCGAGCGCGAGGTTGCGCGGGTGATCGTATGCGAGACTCGGGAGAACCGGTGGATTGCGCGGAGCGAGGACAAGAGCGCCCCGAAGGACGCGGATCGGCTGGCGAGGTTATTGCGCGTGGGCGCATTCAAAGAGGTCTATGTTCCGAAGGGGATCGGCCGGGACCGGCGGGAGATTCTGCGGATGTATGGGAAGGCGCAGGGGGATGTTGCGCGGACCAAGAACCGGATCAAGGGCAAGTATCGGGAGCGCGGGATTTTTCCGAAGGGGAGCAAGGTTTTTTCGGCGGAGCATCGCGGGGAATGGCTGGAGAAGCTGGAGCGTCCCGCGCTCCGGTTGCTGGTTGAAGCGCTGTATGAGAAACGGGACCGGGATGTTGGATTTCGGGACCAGGTCTTGGAGCAACTGGTGGAACTGATGAAAGGGACGCAGGAGTATGCGTTGCTGAAGACGATCCCGGGGGTGGGCAAGGTCCTGGCGGGAGTAATGTCGGCGGTGATCGGGGATGCGGCTCGGTTTGAAGGGAAGCGGCAGTTGTGGAGTTATGCGGGGTTGGGGCTGTGCTCGCGCAGTTCCGGGGATTTTGGCCAGAGTCGGGTGCGGGGCTCGAGCGGCGGGAACCGGGGCTTGAAGCATGCGGCGCTGAGCGCGGCGACCAGTTCGATCCGGGGAGCGAATCGTTTCTCTCGGCACTATGAGAAAATGGTGGGCGAGGGGATTGATCCGGCCATGGCGAAAAGAACCGTGGCAAGACAAATATTGGCGACGGCGTTGGCGAGGTTGAAACGCGGCCAGGTTTACCGGGAGGAACCATGAGTTAGCGAAGGTCCCGGTCAGGGAAAAGCGGAACCGGACCGGGGGCAGTCTCGATGGGGTCAGTGGCCGAAAAGGCCCAAGATCTGATTAGGCGCCCCCGACCATTAAGCAGGTCCAAATGATCTCATAGGCGCAAAGCCTCGGATAGATGCCTCGACCGCAAGATGGTCAAAATAATCACGAGATCAAAATCCGCTTCCGGGCAACCGGCTCTGACCAAGACCGTAAATTCCCGGGGACCCAAGCCGCACGGCATCGCAGTCGGAGCGCCCTCCCAGCCAAAGAAATTTGGCCGTCAGGGGAAGAATTTCTCTTGACATGGGCTTTCATAGATGACCCC
>CAIUDS010000512.1 GCA_903897985.1 uncultured delta proteobacterium | reverse complement strand
CTTCCCCTCCATCATCTCCTCCGCCTGCCGCCGAGACCTACTTATTTTCTTCCGGGGCTGGTGCCGTGCCCTGAGCGGCCGCGCCGGCTTCAGGTTCCGGCCCGCTCTTCTTCTCGGTCGCGCCGGCTTCAAGTTCCGACCCGCTCTTCTTCTCGGTCGCGCCGGCTTCAGGTTCCGGCCCGCTCTTCGTCTCGGTCGCGCCGGCTTCAGGTTTCGACCCGCTCTTCTTTTCGGCCGCCTTTTTCTTTTCCAGATACTCGCGCGCGGCCTGAATGATCTTCCCGGCCTTGGCCTTTGCGATTCCGGGCACACCCACCAGAACTTCGGGATCCGCCTTGGCCAGTTGCTCCGGACTGGTGAACCCTTCCTCATACAGCTTCGAGGAAATGATCCCGCCGATCCCCGGGATTTCGCCCAGGCTCTTCTGGGCGCGGGCGCTCAGTTCCTGCACCTCGGTTTCGCCCTTGAGGTCGAGGTTCCAGCCGGTGAGTTGGACCGCAAGCCGGACATTCTGTCCGCGCTTGCCGATGGCGAGGGAAAGCTGGTCGTCCGGGACCACCACCAGAGCCTGTTTGCGGTCGTCGTCCACGATCATGCGGCTGATCCCCGCGGGGGCGAGCGCGTTGCAGATATTGCTGGCCACGTCCTTGGTCCAGGCGATTATGTCAATTTTTTCTCCGCGCAGTTCCTGGACCACGGCCTGCACACGCGAGCCTTTCATGCCCACGCAGGCGCCGACCGGGTCCACCGCCGTGTCCTTGGAACTGACCGCGATCTTGGTGCGCACGCCCGACTCGCGGGCCACGCCCTCGATGGTAACAATGCCCTCGGCGATTTCGGGCACCTCGGTTTCAAAGAGCTTGCGCACGAATTCCGGGGCCTTGCGGCTGAGGATGATCTGGGAACCCTTGGTTTCCTTCTGCACCTCGATCACATAGGCCCGGATGCGGTCGCCCACGCGATAGGATTCCTTGGACACCTGCTCGGTATGGGGCAAAGAGGCCTCGGCCCGGCCCAAGTCTATCACCATGTTGCCGTGCTCGAACCGGCGCACGATCCCATTGATCAGTTCGCCGACCCGGTCCTTGAACTCCTCATAGACCATCAGCCGTTCCGCATCCTTCACCCGCTGGAGCATTACCTGCTTGGCGGCCTGCGCCGCAATCCGGCCGAAATCCTCAAAGGCGCGCGGATCAATCTTGAACCCCAGCACATCCCCGGCCTCGGCTTCCGAGTCCACGGCCTTGGCGTCCGAAAGCGACACCTGCAGGTCCGGGTTCTCCACGCTCTCCACCACTTCCTTGTACTCGTAAAGCTCGATCTCGCCGCGCTTCTCGTCAAAGCGGACCTCCAGGTCCCGGTCCGCGCCCAGCTTCTTGTGCGCCGCGCTCAGCACCGAACTGTTGATCGCATCAATCACGGCTTCCTTGGAGATCCCCTTCTCCTTGCAAACCGTCTCGATGATTGAGATCAGATCTGAACCCATGTATCCTGCTCCCTTCGCTTCCCTACTCAAACTGGTATTCCAGGTTGGCACGCTTGATCTTCGCATGCGGAATAAAATACGAGTTCCCCTCCGCCACCAGGGTCACGCCGTTTTCATCGGCGCCCACCAGCGTCCCCCGGAAATTCCATTTCCCCTCAAGCTTCTCGGTCGCCTCCACCGACACGACCTGGTTCAGGAATTTCTGAAAATCCCGCGGCTTCCGCAGCCGCCGGTTCAGCCCGGGCGAACTCACCTCCAGGATG
>CAIUDS010000511.1 GCA_903897985.1 uncultured delta proteobacterium | reverse complement strand
TCTGTGTAATACGCCAGTTCTTTCCCCGTTTGGGCACTATAAACAACGGCATTCCAACTTCCGCAGTTCACGCCAGCGGTTATGGCGAGATTCTTTTTTGCATCCAATGTCATGCCTTGCCAGGCCGGTTCATCAACATAGACCGACGGGACTTCCTTCGGGACATTGTTGCAATTAAATTTATCTATTATGCCAGCGTGCATAGCAGCCTTAATCAGCTTATCTGCCTCCGCTTTAGCCTCAGCCGAGATGGGTGGCGGCGGGGTAGATTGTGAAGTGGTTGACTTTGGGGTTGGCGAGAGCAATCCTGCTATAACCAATAGCAGTACGAATCCGATCAGGGCAGCGCAACCAATCGTCGTCAAGCGAGAGGTTTTCTTTGCTGGCGCGGGATTTTTGCCACTTAAATCGCTCCCGCAATGTTTGCATTTGACGGCCTCGTCTTGAATCTCCTCTGCGCAATAAGGGCACTTTTTCATGGCTTCCTTCTCTCGCTCTGTCTCGCAAGGGTTTTTGACCAGGGCAGGCGGTGCGAGTTTCCGCTTTTCGGGTCGCGTTCCCTAGCCCCGGCCAATCTCAGAAATTTTTTATGGCGGGTTAGTGGTGATTATGGTTTGAGCCTCTAAAACCTAATTATAGGAATCAATCTTGTCATCCCCGTTATTATCATAAAAACATGACGGCGTCCGACCACTCCAACAATACTGATAACGGGTGCCATCTCCATAATTGGAAGGGTTTATGGAATCAGGCCGGCCCCTCTCCAAAACCAACATTTCGTAGTCCATACCAATCCAAATCTGTCCTTGTGCAAGTTTTTCACAATCGGCCTTGGACCAGTAACTATGCTTGGCCCAAAGTTTTCCTGCCTTGGTTCTGATGAAGGCTTGGTCATCCCGATCCATTTGGGCTAAGGCGGCTTGAGCCGAGGAAGCTTGAGGGGAACCAGGAAACTTCTTAATCAGATCCGAATAATAGTCGCGAGCCAAAAGTTCGCTGCCGCGCTGACGAAAAGAGTCAGCCTGGTCGAGGAGAGATTGAACGGGATTGAAAGGAACAGGAGCGGGGGCTGGCGCAGGAGCGGGGGCTGGTGGAGGATTAACCAGATTGGACCCAGTGAGGGGAAGCCCCAGCCATGACAAAATCTGGACCAAAAGAACGCACCCAGCAATGACCCCCAATGTGATCAGGCAGCCGTGCTTCTTTTTGGGCACAGGCAGAGGAGCAGGCGGCGGAGGCGGAGCCAATTCGCGGTTGCAGAACCGACAGATCACGGCCTCGTCCTGAATCTCCTCAGCGCAATAAGGGCACTTTTTCATGGCCTCCTCCTTTTCAATGAGTTAAATGCAAAGCTTTGCGGGCACCGCTTTACTAATTATAAGCGTCCATAAGACCATCGCCATCTTTATCATAGAAGCATGATGGCTCCCGGTCATCCCAGCAATATTGGTATTCATTGCCTGAGCCAACATTTGAAACATTCACATGGTCTGGCTTTCCCCTCGAGGAGACCAGCATATCATAGCTCATTCCTATCCATATCTTGCGATCCGCTAAACTTTGGCAATCTTCCCTACTCCATTCCGGGTGCGATTTACAATATTTTCCAGCCTTGGATTGCCAGAAGGCTTTTTCAGCTTTCTCTTCAGCCTTCTTAGCTTCCTCATCGGCCTGTTGTTCGGCCTGTTTTGCCTTTTTTATAATTTCATTCCACTGACCTAATATATCT
>CAIUDS010000510.1 GCA_903897985.1 uncultured delta proteobacterium | reverse complement strand
GGGCCTCATTTGCATTCGCGTTCTTTTTTCAATAATTGCGCGGCCTCATCAATGGTGGCCATGGTGATCCGATCATTCTCAATCTTGGAATTGCCATACGCAAAGCTCCGCCGCTGCTTCTCCTGTTCTTGAGGGGTCATTGGGATGGTTTTGGCCCTCTTGAGAAGTTCCTTCAAATCCTTGTCCATTTTCTCCCCCTTATTTGGTAAATTTCACAGGCTGATAATGTGTAAAATTATTGTGCTCCAAGATGCCGCCATTGTCAAGCGAAAAAAACGCGAAAAAAGTTGCTTCAAATGCCGCGATGCCGGAAGGGTCAGATTTCGACTTTTTTCTTTTCCTAATAAAAAAAATCTAAATTCTCCGCGTTCTCTGCGCTATCGCTGGGCAGGTCGCGGACCTGCACCACTTTAAGATTGGTCGAGGATTTCGCGGACTTTTTGGGAGATGGAGCGGAGGGAGAAGGGCTTGACCAGGAGGGGGGACCCGGGCTTGAGCATGTTGTTGTCCACCAGGTAGTTAATGGAATATCCGGAGAAGTAGAGCACTTTGAGTCCGCGCTTGATCTTCAGGGCTTTGGCCGCGAGTTCGGACCCGTTCATAAAGGGCATTTCGACATCGGTGAGCAAGAGCTGGATGGGGTCGGGATATTGCTGGAGGATTTGCAGGGCTTCCTCGGGATTGCTGGTCTCGATCACGGTGTAGCCGAGGTTGCGGAGGATCCGGACGGCCAGGCCTCGCATCTGGTCGCTGTCCTCGACGAGGAGGATGCTTTCCTTGCCCTTGGGCATTTCGAGGGCCAGTTTTTTGGGGACGGGCAGTTGCGCGGGCCGTCCGCTCTTGCCGAGGTAGATGCGGAAGGTGGCGCCCTTTTCGGGCTCGCTGAAGACCCAGATGTAACCGTTATGCTGCTTGACAATGCCATAGACGGTTGCGAGTCCGAGGCCGGTTTTTCCGGGCTTGGTGGAGAAGAAGGGCTCGAAGATGCGCTCGCGGTGCTCGGGGCTGATGCCGATGCCGGTGTCGGATACGGAGATGGTGATATATTCCCCCGGCTCGACCAGGGGCTTGGCCTGGACATGGGGGTACTCGATTTTGGCGAGGGCGGTGGCGAGGATGAACTTGCCGCCGCGGGGCATGAAGTCGCGGGCATTGGCGGCGAGGTTGATGATGACCTGCTGAATCTGGTTGGGATCGGCCTTGATGGTGGGCAGGCGCGGGGCGAGATTGGTGACCAGTTCGATTTTTTCGCCCAGGGTCCTTTTCAGGGTCTTGGTCATGCCGCGGATGAGCTTATTGAGGTCGAGGGAGATGGGTTCGAGGATTTGGGCCTTGCTGAAGGCGAGCAGTTGGTTGTTGAGGGCGGAGCCGCGTTCGACCTCATCCACGATTTCGAGCAGGTCTTCGCGGTTGGGGTCGTTGTAATCCATGCGCTCGAGCGCAAGTTCGACATACCCCTGGATGATGCTGAAAGAATTGTTGAAGTCATGGGCGATATGTCCGGACAGCCGCGCCAGGCTGTCCATCTTCTGCGCCAGCCGCGCCTGATCCTCCCGCTCGCGCGTCGCGGTCATGTCCGAGCCGATCATCAAAAAGCCCCGGGTATGGCCGGCGGGGCCGGGCAGGGCGTTGGAATGCCAGAGGATGCTTTTGCGACTTCCGTCCTTGGTCACAATGAACGACTCGATGTTTTCCACGCCCTGCTTGAACATGAACTCGAACCCGGCCAGGAAAACCGCTTTCCGGTATTCCGCGTCCGGATAGAGCAAGGCCCAGATCTTGTTGTTGCCCAGGACTTCCTTGCGCGAATAGCCGGTGATTTTTTCCGCGGCCCGGTTCCAGTTGATAACATTGGCTTTCGGGTCAATGACGCAGGTGAGGAAGGTCATGGCGTCCTGCATCTTCATGAAGGAATCGTAGGTTTTCATCAGCTCCGACAACGGTTCCTTGATCTTATCGAACTCGGAAGCGGATATGCCGGCCGGGGCCAAAGCCTCAGCCCCGGGCGCCGCCTGTCCCACGCCCGCGATCTCGACCAGCCGGCCCTTGCGGTCCCAGAGGTTATGGCTGGTCCAGACAATGTCCCGGAGTTTGCCGGCCTTGGTCCGGAGCGTAAACTTAAGTTGCGCCACATCCTGTTTTTTGGCGAATTGCCGGAACAGGTCCTCGATCTGCCGATAAAGTTTCCCCGGATAAAAGGTTTTCCACCAGTTCCGGCCCATCAGTTCTTCCGGCGCATATCCGGTCACGGCTTTCAGCGCCTGGTTGACGAACAGGGTCTTGCCCGTGGAATCCAGGTGGCAAATGATGGCCGGGGATTGGGACAGGACCTGGTCGTATTGCTCGAGCGAACCGCGCAGGTCGCCCTCGACCTT
>CAIUDS010000509.1 GCA_903897985.1 uncultured delta proteobacterium | reverse complement strand
GCAAAATCTCAAAAACAAAATCGTGCCGATCTCCTCGGGTGCTCCGACCACGCAGGAGATTCTTAACAACATCAGCTCGACTTACTACCCGACTTCCATCGGCGTTGACTATAGCAGTTGGAATTATCTGGACAATCTTTCTGCAACTAACACAGGACTTTAAGGAGGAATTGACGTGAGCAAAAAAACTTTGGTTTATGTGGCCCTGATCGCGGTCGGCGTCTACTGTTTGATGGAGTTGACGCCCATCGGCGAGAAGATCAAGGGCATAGTGACCGGCATGAGCACGGTCAAGACCCCAGTCAACACCGACACCACCAGCGGCGTATAGGAGGAATCATGCCCATCCAAATTGATAAGTTCATCGGGACCGTCCAGAATGTCAGCGGCGGCGGCTTATCCCAGCCGTTGAACATCGACCGCATCAACATGTTGCGCAAGTTAAATCTGCGAGTGAGCGGCGTGGTTTCCGGTGCCTTCACCCTAGCGGCCCAGGGGCCGCAGAGTTTGCTCAAGCGCATAACGGTTTGGGCGAACGGGAAGCCGATCAAGACCTTTCGTGGCAAGGAATTATACCTTGCCAATTGGATTGATCGTGGAGTTGAGCCCGCGCACGCGGCCAGCGACGCCACCATCTTGGGGGTAGCGCACAGCTTCTACTGCGACCTCGAAGTCAACTTTCATAGCCTGCGCATGGCCGGGGAATGGGTGACCAATATCCCGGCCTGGGAACTGAAGAGCCTCTGGCTGGAGGTCCTCTGGGGCACCATCGCGGACATCACGGCAAGCTCGGTGACGCTCACCAGCGCAAAGGTGGATGTCGTGGGTTACTACAACCTTGGACAGAACTATCACGCCGCCGCGAATATGGAGCGGATGATTCAGGTCCCGATCACGGCCACCAATTCCGCGCAGCAGATCCCGCTCGACACCGGGAACAAGTACCGGTATATGATCCTCCATGCGGAGTCGGCGGCTACGCCGGTCTCGGACGACACGGTGATCAACGCTGTGTCGCTGATCGTGGGCCAGACCCGGATCAAAGACCGGTTGCCCTGGCTGCAGTTACAACACGACAACAAGAGCCAGTACGGAATCGAGAGCTGGCCGGTCGGTTTCGGTGTGCTCGATTTCCCGAAGCGAACGGGCAAATGGGGAAACCTGCTCGATGTCCGCTTCCAGGACAACCTGAAACTCGAATTGGATGTCACCGCCGGCACCGCGACCTATGTGTACGTGCACCTGGTGGAGATAGTCCCTAACCTGCTCAACTAAGGAGGCCTGATGTCGGGAGCGATTATTGGTGGGGCGCTTAGCGCCCTCTCGGGTGTCCTGGGTGGAGTGGCCCAGGGCAACGCCTCAAAGGACGCTTCCAAGGCCCAGCAAAAGCAGCTGGACGCGCAGGTCAAGCTTGCTGAAATCCAGGGACGCCAAGCGAATGTGGCCGCGCAGATTGCCGGAAAATTCGGCGCAAAAAACACGCGCGTGATTCTGAAGTATGTTTTTATGGGCGCGGTCGCCATCGGCCTGGTTGCGGTGCTGATGCGCCGCCATGTCGCTGTAGGTTGAAGGAGGATATTATGGGCATGTTCGACAATTATATGGTTCAGACCGACCCGATCGCGCAAACCGAGCCGGGCGATCCCAACTACTATCAGCTCGGAGGGGGAGTACTGTCGGTGCTTGGTTCCTGGCTGACGGGCGGCGGCTCGCTCCTGAATCCAATCACTACGACCGGCACCCCGGCCACCACGCCGGTTGCCGCCACGACTTCCCCCGGCCTGTTCTCCGGACTCAGCTTGGGTAACAGCAGCTCGCTCCTCCTGGTGGGTGCCCTGGCCGTCCTTGGCCTGGGCCTGATGATGGTCGTAAAAAAATGATCGTATCCGATTCCACCTTCAACATTATCCTGACCCCGCCCGAGGGCATGACCGCGATTTCCCTTCTGGCCGGCGCGCTTCAAGCCTGCAAAAATTCGGGCCTCTCTCTGACGATCAATTCCGCGCTGTCTGACAACGATGGCGAGGGCCACTACACGGTCAAGCTCTGGAACCATGGTCCCGATCTGGCCGAGGAAGATTTTTTGAAAACCTGCGCCGACGCCACCGGAGTTCAAGAGGCCGTGCGTATTCAGAACTGGCTCATAACCGACTGGTACGACTTTACCGGGATCCTGGACGACTACACCGGGAACCTTGAGACCACCATAACCGAGACCTCCACCGAAGCTCCCGGCCTGCTTAGCGGCGTCTATAAGAAGGCCCTGGTCCTGGTGGTGGCCGTGGGCGCGCTCCTTGCCGTGTGGGAGCTGATCAAGCTCACCCCCCGGCGCAACGCGCGGGTCGCGGCATGAGCCTGATTCTCAACCCCAACTGGATTCCGTGGATCGAGCCGCCGGGGAACGCCAATGTTTTCGACATTGTGAAAACTGCGGAGTTTTTGCAATCCGGAAATTGGCCGAAAATCCGGATCCCCATTTCTCAGGATCTGGGAAAGGTCGGCAAATTGGTGATCGCGCGACTGGGCATGTCCAGTAATGACGACAGCGTTTTTAACTGGTCCCTCACCGATCCCAACTTGACCTGGAAAATCCTGATAAACGGAGAGGAAGATCGCAACTATCGAAACGAGATAGAACAAATCGGCTCGGTGTCCCGGCCCGATCAGATTTACTGTTACCGGGAAGACGCGCGGGGTTTCGGATTTCAAATCACCATGCCGAACACGGTCGGGAGCAACTGGCGCTTGATGGTTCGGATGATCGGCTGGTGGGGTTGGTAGATGCTGAATCTCCGCAACCAGGCTTACCTGGGTTTCATCTCCACCAAGTTTTACGGGGAATTGCGGGAGGACGTCTACACGCAGAACGCCACCGATGGCAGTTCCTATAAATTTATTTTCCGCGATTTTTTCTCGTTCCTCATGTCCTTTTTATCTTTCCAACTTACCCTGTCTATTCCGGAAATCCTCGAGGACAATGTTGTGTTCACCGTCAACCTGATCGCGCGTGACCGGAACAACGCCACCGTAGTCACCTCCTATTCACTCGCGGACATAACCGTCGTGGCCGGGCGGGTGGACAGCCCGGCGGTCTACTACAACACCATCCACGGCCTGCTCGACATGTTGCCGACCATGATCGGCGGGACCAACATCAACGCCTATTTTGACGAGCTGGTCTTGGAGATCAAGCCCAAGATCGCCGCGCAACCTTTTAAAATCCTGGCCGATAATGAAAAAACTTTTTTCAACTTGGGCTTTTTGGGCGGCGGTCTTACGGAGAATCTGTTCTCCTATGTTGATCCGGATTCGGTCGGCAACACCCTGTACTGTAACCTGTTCGATTTGTTTGACAACGACGCGGCCTGGCCTCTGCCCTCCGGAGAATCGGAAAAATTAGAAACATGAAAACGCTGTTATTCCTGCTCTCCGCCGGCTTGGCCGCGCTGGCCGGGCTGGCCGCGTACGCCGCCGCGCGCGCGAAACGCGCTTCCGTGTTGGTGGTTTCTGATTCCGGAGCCGGCTCCGTTTGCGTCCCAGGAACTTCCGCTGGGTCGGCCTACGATTCCGTGATCAACAAGTACGCGGAGAT
>CAIUDS010000508.1 GCA_903897985.1 uncultured delta proteobacterium | reverse complement strand
CAAGGAAGTTATGATTGATTTGGCATGGGTGCGCGCTCATCTTCCGGAGCCGGAACTGAGAAATTTTGCTTGGATTGCCCGCGCAGATAAGGGGAAAAAAAAGTGTTAGACGGTCAGCGGGCTAACTGATTGAAATCGCTCAAAAGGCCTGATAAAATTCCGGATACCCGGCCCAAGCCGGGAAAGGAGCCTGAAATTATGAAGGCAGAAGCAATCGGGAAAATCGGGATGTTCATCCTGGTGGCGCTGGCCCTGGGATGCGGCGCGGGATATCGGATACCAAAGGTGGTCGAGCCGGCGGTGAAGATGCGGATCGGGGTGGACGCGGCCATGCCGGCGGGGACGCTGGACCATTCGTGGGAAGTGATGACCGGCTCGGGCAATGCAAGCCTTTATATCCGGGAGGGATGGGACGAGAAAATCCTGGCGCATTTAAAGGACGCGCATGAGAACCTGGGCATTGAGATGGTCCGGTTCCACGGCATCTTCGGCGACCGGGTCGGCGTGTATCAGGGTCCGGGACAGTATAACTTTTCCGGAGTGGACCGTATCTATGACGGCATTCTCAAAACCGGGGTCAAGCCGTTCATCGAGTTGAGCTTCATGCCGGAGGCGCTGGCCTCCAAGAATTCCCACGGCTTTCCGCTCGGGTACCGGCCGAACATCAGCCCTCCGAAGGACTATGAGGAATGGGGAAAGATGGTCGGAGCGTTCACCAAGCATTTGGTCGAGCGATATGGCCTGGCGGAAGTGAAGAACTGGTATTTCGAGGTGTGGAACGAGCCGAACCTTGGGCCGCCGGCGTTCTGGGCAGGCAATATCGCCGATTATTTCCGGCTTTACGATGTGACGGCCAGGGCGGTAAAGGCGGTCAGCCCGGAGCTCAAAGTGGGCGGCCCGGCGTCTTCGCAATCGGCCTGGGTCTTCGAGTTCCTCCAGCATTGCCGGCAGGCGCAAGTCCCGGTGGATTTTGTCAGCACCCACGGCTATTACAATGAAACCCTGGTCCTGCTTCGGCCCCAGGCGAAAAAGGCGGGGGTGGACGCGGACCGGGATTTGACCGGCGGTTTTTTCCACGACGAGTTCTCGCTGGTTAACCGAATCGCGGCCAAGAGCTATCCCCAGCCGCTCCCGCTGTTTGTCACCGAATGGAACAGCTCGGTCGCGTATTCCTATGACATGAACCTCTGGCCCAACGACCACGACCTGCCCAATGACGCGGCCTTCATGTGCAAGGCCGTGAAAGAGACCAACGGCTTGACCGCGGGATTTTCGCACTGGACCCATTCGGATGTATTCGAGGAATGGGGCTTGCCGGGCGAGCACTGGCCGGTGAAGAAGGCGGCCTATCACGGCGGGTTCGGGCTGATCACCGGCGATGGCATCCACAAGCCGTCCTATCACGCTTTTGCGTTCCTCCATCGGATGGGCAAAAACCTGGTCCAGACCGAGGCGGCCGCGCATGGAAAAGATCTGGACGCCATGGCCACGCTGGACTCTGACCAGCTCTCGGTGATCGCTTGGTATTACCTGGATACCGTGAGCAAGAGAGAAACCGGCGGGCCCGAGGCCGCGGTCACGCTCGAGGTGAAAAATCTTCCGGCCAACCTGATCGGCAAAAATCTTTACGGCTTTCGGATTGACCGGTCGCATGGAGACACCTTTTCCGAATGGGTAAAGATGGGCAAGCCCGGGAAGTTGAGCGCGGACCAGGTCAGCCGGCTGAGGAAGATGAGCGACGAAACCCTGCGCGTGCCGGAGCTGGACCGGAAGCTCGAGGGCGCGAACCTCACCCTTGAATTTTCCCTCCCTCCCGCGGGGGTGGTTTTTCTGACCACCGAACGGCCTTAGCCGTCATCGGATTGAAGCGGGATAAAGAAAATTTTTGGGCGGCTGATTGAAGCCGGGGCGGCGCGTCAAAATTGTGGCGCGGGCTTCCAGCCTGCCATATTGTTCCGACCCAATCAGGGCAGGGCAAGCCCTGTCCCTAACAGGGCGCGAGCCAGGTTTTCTCAGCCGCTCTTGAGCGAGTTGACATAATTGCCGGTGCCGCTGCCCTTGATGGTTCTGGTTTTGCCGTCCTGATGGAACTGGAAATTGAATTCGCACCAGAAGCGATAGGACCAGGTTTCGGAAACCACCAGCTCCGCCAATTTCCGTATGATCGCGGGATAAGCGGCCAGGATGTTTCCCTGCTCCTGGATGCGCGTGACTTTGACCTCGCCCTTGAGCCAGTCGTCCCCCTCAACCGCCTCCACATGGTAGCGCATGGCGCAGGGCACCTTTGATCCCGGCACCGGCTTCATATCCAGGTCCGAGAAGGTGTAGTCGTGGGAGGAAAACAAAATCTTGCCCGGCTCGGCGACCATGAGCCGCTGCGACCATTTGCCCTCCAGGTCGCGGGAAGATGACCGCACCATGCTGATGGTCGCGTCCGGCGTGTAAAGCCAGACCGCGCGCCAGTCGGTCATGTAGCGCGTTGGGGACAGGATCTGCCAGTCGTGGTTCATGCTGCCCACGCCCGAGAGCTTCACGGTCTTGCCGTTATAAGTCACGGTCCCGGTGACGGTCGCCCAGGGGATCGGGAAATTGTAGCGCACAAAGTCGCCGCTCTTTTGGAACACGATCTTGCCGTCGCCCTGCTGGAAACTTGGGGCCAGGATGTTGTAAACGAGATCGGTTTGGATGTCCGCGCCCCGATACTTGATGAAGTACTGATTGCCCTTGAGCTCGATCCGGTGCGGGCCCGCGCTGATCCCGAAGCCTTCCTTGTCAATCTTGACATCCTCGGGATCCATCGAACTGCGGTCCAGTAAAACCACGCCCGCGGGGTCCGAGACCGTGGTGGCGATATCGCAGTAGCCGCTCCCGAGGCCCATGTTGTGCAGCTGCACATTTACGATCACCATGATGCCCGGGTCCGCGAATTGCGTTTCATGGAACCAGACCTCGTTGTAATATTTTGAACCCAGCGGCTGCGCCCGGAACATGTTGACATCGGTCTTGTCGAACCCCTCCACCTTGCCGTTCCGGTGACCCTGAAAAAACACCACATCCCCTGCGCTCGCTGCCACTATCATCGCCGCGGCCAGCATTGCCAGAATCCTGTTTTTTACCATCTTTTTTGTCTCCTATCCTGGAATTGGTTGCATCCGCAAATTCCTATTCCCGTTTCAATTTTCCTCCGCCAGGTTGAAGCATTCCTCGTTACGGAGGAAGGTCAAGTCCGGCGAGGGCAGCGGGCCGAGTTTTACTAGCCGCTCTTGAGCGAGCTGACATAGTTGCCGGTGCCGCGGCCCGAGATGGTCCTGGTTTTGCCGTCCTGATGGAACTGAAAATTGAACTCGCACCAGAAGCGATAGGACCAAGTTTCGGAAACCACCAGCTCCGCCAATTTCCGGAACAGCGCGGGATAGGCCGCCAGGACATTTCCGCTTTCCTGGATGCGCGTGACCTTGACCTCGCCCCTGAGCCAATCATCTCCCTCCGAGGCCTCCACCCGGTAGCGCATGGCGCAGGGGACTTTGGAACCGGCGACGGGCTTCAGGTCCAGGTCCGAGAAAGTGTAGTCGTGGGAGGAAAACAAAATCTTGCCCGGCACGGCCACCAGGAGCCGCTGCGCCCATTTTCCCTTCAGGTCCTGGGAAGATGATTGCACGGCGCTGATGGTCGCGTCCGGCGTGTAAAGCCAGAGGGCTCGCCACTCGCTCATGTATCGGGTGGGGGACAGGACCTGCCAGTCGTGGTTCATGCTGCCCATGCCCGAGAGCTTCACGGTCTTGCCGTTATAAGTCACGGTCCCGCTCACGGTCGCCCACGGGATGGGGAGATTTTGGCGCACGAAATCGCCGCTCTTCTTGAACACCACCAAGCCGTCGCCCTGCTGGTAACTTGGAACCAGGATGTTGTAAACGAGATCGGCCGAGATGTCCGCGCCTCGATATTTGATGAAGTACTGATTGCCCTTGAGTTCGATCCGGTTCGGACCCGCGCTGATCCCGAAGCCGTCCTGGTCAATCTTGACCTCCTGGGGATCAATCGGGCTGCGGTCCAGGTAGATGACGCCCGCGGGATCCGAGACCGTGGTGGCGAAGTCGCAATATCCGCTCCCAAGCCCGATATTGTGCATTTGCACATTTCCAATGACGATGATGCCCGGGTCCGCGAACTGCATTTCATGGAACCAGATTTCGGTGTAATATTTCGAGCTCTTGGGCTGCGCCCGGAACATGTTCGCATCAATCTTGTCAAACCCCTCCACCTTGCCGTTCCGGTGACCCGAAAAAAACACCACCTCGCCCACATTCGCCGCCAATAACATCGCCGCGGCCAAGACGGTCAACATCCGGTTCGCTGTCATTTTTGTTTCGCTCCTAAGGGGCATCAAAATTGAAATTAATCAAGCATGCCAACTTGCTTCATTTGATCGAAGGCGGATATGATTTGCCTTTTCTGAAATTTCTTTTCTTTAATTTCGTAAACTTTATCAATAACAAAATCCTTTTGCGGTGATTTTCCCGAATAATTCTTGTAAGCCCAAAAAATATAATGAGTGGTCGAAAAAAGCTCCATATCGCTTGCGTTCAGCTTCCCAACTAAATCAACTATTTCTCCCGTCTTGTCCTTGAACCCATTTATTTTTGAATCCTTTTCAATTAAAAGCTGTTCACCTCTCTGGGCAAGCGTATATCGCGATGCATTCTCAACGCGATGGTCCTCAATCAAGCCTCTTATTTGCAAAATATCCATATCCGTCAAGAGTTCGCTTGAAAAGGGGCCATAATGATAAAGCTTGAAAGAATAATTTAATGGCAAGCCCGCAAATTTTAGAAAGTATACCAATTTTTGCATGATAGTCCTTCCAAGTTGATTGTCCGCAAGGCAATTATATTTCTTTATGATAAAAAGAAGTATAAGTGCCTTGTCTTCTTCGATCTCGGGAAATTGCAAAATAGGCATATTAACCCTCCTTTGTTTTTCTCTTAATTTCTTCCGCTTTGCCTTTTATTTCTTTGATCTTGCCTTCATTCCCAAATGCATAAAGACGACCGACATGCAGTGTATCGGGGCCTTTGCTTAGCCACTCTGATTCCTCATGCAGCGGTTTTTCGGACCCATCATCCAAAACCACCATTAGTTCTTCTAGTTCTTTCTTGTCTTCACCGTCCTTATCCTTTTTCCCGGTGTAAAATTTATGGATCCTGTGCGGCTTCTTCATTTCAGGAGCAACATCAAAAATGATGTTATTATTGCCATAATATTTTGCTAGGACAGACGCCAGCAATCCCATTTGCTGGAGCTCTTTAATATCTGCATGGTCGCTGGTTTCATTTATGAGTTGGTGATGGCTTTTACGATCGTATAACCTTTTCGCCCAGAAGCTTTTTCCAGATTTTGCTTGGTTTTGGATTTCTACCCATATTCTGCAATCATCATAATTGCAGGCTTTAGTCAAATCCTTGCCGATATCAATGTATTTTGATTCGGCAAGGAAATGCTCCAAATATTTATCATATAGTCTTCTTGTGCGATGGAAATATACCTGGGTAAACATAAAATATCTAGCTAGTATGAGAGCCTCCAGGCAATGTACCCCGCCACGATCTATGGCTAATCGGAGTCCTCCTTTTTCGGGGTCATGAATTACCCTCAGCGTCTCAATAAGCCGATCGGAATCAAAATTGCCGTATTGAACCCCGCAATGACGAGAATCTCTGATGAGGTAATCAATTCGGTCGGCATCAAATTGTCCGGAAATAATCTGCTTGAGTATATTGAATTCTTCCGGAACCGGGTCTTTCGAAAGGAGCGAGGTTATTATTCTTATTATCTTTTTTGCATCGCTTTTAAAAGAACCTTTAATAACTTTCGTCACCTCGGAATTATTAATGATGGCAATTGATACATCCTCGTGCTTTTGTCCAGAAGGGAGGATTGTTTCTGCTGAATGAGAATAGGGCAGATGGCCAATATCATGCAGAAGCGCGGTCAGCCTGAGAATTCGCCTAGCGGTATCGACATTGGCCAATTCTTTGCTCTTCATGTTTTTTTCAAAGATAGCATAATCAAGATGACCTTTATGGCGGAAATGGTCGAAAACCTTGGTTGCAAGCTCCATAACCCCAAGGGAATGCTCAAACCTTGTATGCATGGCGCCGGGATAAACATAGTAGCAGAAGGACAGTTGTTTAATGTTCTTTAAGCGTTGGAAGGGACGAGTGTTTATGATGTCTTTTTCAAGCTTATCAAGGTGGATAAACCCATAGATCGGGTCTCTTACTTTATCCACTTTCTCCTCAGCCATCGCTTTCAATCATACTCCTTCTCGATCGGTTTTTCAAATTGGCGGCCACTCCGATATCTTTTGAATCCAGCTAAACTGCCTTTGGCCTGATCAAGGCTTGCTTGCCGCCAGGTTGAAGCACTCATCTTCGCGCAGGAACTCGAAATCCGGCGAATGGATCGGGCCGGAGAAAAATTTCTGGGTGGCGTGCTCGTACCAGGCCAGCTTTTTCAGCTTCATTTCGGCCTTGATGTCCACGCACATGGTAGCCGCGGTGCAGCCGGTCTTGTTGATGGCCTTGACCAGCGGGCAATATTCCTTGGGCATGGCCGCGTAATAAAGCTTCTGCGCGGCGCTCTTCGGAAAAGCCTCGGCCACCGCCTTGGAAAGCGTCATGTGGTCCATGTGCCCGGTCATGCCGTCCGGGCCGTAGGTGATCACCACTTCCGCGCCGGTCTTCTCGATCACCTCCAGAACTTTGTTGCGGAGTTCCTCCGGCGGGACCTTGGGCAGGCCCTGGTCGTGGTATTGAAGCTGGATCAGCGAGTCCACGCCGATCACCGTGGCCGCGGCCTCCAACTCCTTGGTCCGGATCTTGCCCTGGAACTCCGGGGTGAGGTTCAGGGTTTCCTTGGCCGAGGAAAGCTCGCCCAAAGTAAAGCAAACGATATGCGTGCGCACCCGAGGGTCTTCCTTCTTCAGCTTCATGAAAGTCCCGGCCGCGTTCAGTTCGTCATCCTCGTGCGGAAAAATCGTCACCAAATCTATCTTCCCGTCCGGTCCGGGCTTGACGCCATCGAGCAGGCTCCCTTGCGGGACCGCGGCCGCGAGCGCAAACGGAGCAATGATTGCCAGCGCAAACCACCCAATCACCAGAAGCGATTTTTTCATGACCAATCCTCCTTGGTCTTTATTCTAAATCCATCTCAAGATCAACGCGAACTGAATAAAGGCGAAGATGTCCACCGCGAAAATCAGGGCCACCGCCGCCAGCTTGGCGCTGATCTTTTCCTGGTCATAGACCCAGAAGCTCACCACCATGAACGAGCCGTATCCGAAGATCGCGATCAGCCAGATGTTCGGCCAGTTCCAGAAGCGATACTCCCAAATCAGCGCATGCGCTTTGTTCAGGATGACTTCGATGCCCACGCACAGGAATGAATTGAGCACGGCAAAGAACCAGCGGTTGGGAATGCCCAGGACCTTTGTGTGCTTGTCCTTCGGCAACATCTTGATCAATACGATTCCCAGGATCGCGAACATCATGGTGATTTCGATATTCAAGCCGACCAGGATGACATAGGCGCTCTTGGCCGGCGCGGTCCAGAGCGCCGAGCGGCCGGTGAAATGCAGGACCAGCCCGTTCCAGATTTCGTTGAACCAGTCCATGCCCCAGAACGCCAGGCCCGCCAGGACCAAACTCCAGTTCCGCTTCTCGACCTCCACCGCGTAAATGTAAACCACGATCACGAAGATCGGGATCACATACCACGAAAAATTGTCCGCGTGTCTAAGCGCCGCGAGCGCCTGTCTGCTGGCTTCGGTCATTAGGGCCTCCTTTTCTAAAGAGCCGCGCCCCGGTTTTTGGAATCGCGGCAATCAATTATATAATAGACCGGAAACGATTTCAGGTCGAGAGATTGACCCGGGAGGTGTCGAGAATGGCAAAAGTCAAAGTGGGTCCGGGGCCGTATCTGTATCCGATGCCGGTGGTGCTGGTGGGCGCGCAGGTCAAGGGCAGGCCCAACTATCTCACCGTGGCGTTCGCCGGGATCGTGAACCTTCAGCCGGCCATAATCGCGCTGGGCCTGGGCCGCAAGCATTACACCAACCTCGGGATCAAAAAGAACAAAACCTTCAGCGTGAACATCCCGTCGCCCAAACTCGTGAAAGCGACCGACTTTTGCGGCATCTACTCAGGCCACCGGGTGGACAAGTCGGGCGTGTTCAAGTCTTTCTACGGCAAACTCAAGACCGCGCCCATGATCGAGGAATGCGCGGTGAACCTCGAATGCCGGTTGGTGCGGATCATTCCGCTGGAGGCGGACGAGTTGGTGCTGGGCGAGATCATGGAGGTCTATGTGGACAAAAAATGTCTGACCCGCGGCGCGCCGGATGTGAGAAAGATCAAGCCCATGGTGTTCACCGTGCCGGACAACCGGTATTGGGCGCTGGGCAAGGCGGTGGGACCGGCCTGGAAAATCGGAAAAACTTTTTCGGGCAAACACAAATAGATTACAGATTACAGATAGGAGAGGAACGAATGGAAAACTTCAAATTTTGGAATCCG
Organism: uncultured delta proteobacterium; assembly: GCA_903897985.1. Taxonomy (GTDB): domain Bacteria; phylum RBG-13-61-14; class RBG-13-61-14; order RBG-13-61-14; family DRUE01; genus CAIYYW01. The sequence goes on along the minus strand of CAIUDS010000508.1, from coordinate 14,693 downwards.
ACGAAAATCATTTTCGGGAAAGGCGCGATCAGGGAACTCGGACCCGCGATAAAAAAGCACGGCCACAAGAAAGTTCTTCTGCTGGCGGGCCAGGGCTCGAGCAAGAAGAATGGGGCTTATGACGGCGCGGTGAAGTCGCTTCAAGCCGCGGGGATCAAATGGGTCGAGCTCTGGGGGGTGCAGCCCAATCCCGTCCTCACCAAAGTCTATGAGGCCATCAAGCTCGCGCATGCGGAAAAGGTGGACGCGGTTTTGGCCGTGGGCGGCGGCTCGGTCATTGACTCGGCCAAATCCGTGGCCGCGGGATTTTACCTCAGCGATATCTGGGAGGTGTTCGAGGGACGCGTCGAGATCAAGCGCGCGCTCCCGCTCTTCACCGTGCTCACCCTCTCCGCCACGGCCTCCGAGATGAACCAGTGGGCCGTGCTCACCAAGGCCGACGAAAAAAAGAAATGGGCCATCGGCGCGGACGCTCTTTTTCCATTAGTCTCCATCGTTGACCCCTCGGTGCAGATGCGCCTCCCGTGGGAGCAGACCGTGAACGGCGCCATTGACGCGCTCTCGCATGTGATGGAAAACTATTTTGTCGGGACCGACCAGGAAGTCTCGATGGCCGTGTGCGAATCGCTCATGCGCACCATCATCACCATGACCGACCGGCTCCAGGCCCATCCGCGCGATTACAACGCGCGCGCCAGCCTGGTCTGGGCCGCGACCATGGCCCATAACGGCGTGAGCGCGGTTGCGCTCAAGGGCGGCGACTGGTCCGCCCACAAGATCGAGCACGGGATCAGCGCCATCCATCCGGAGGTCGCGCACGGGACCGGCCTGGGCATCGTGTTCCCGGCCTGGATTCTATACCTGCGGAAATACAACCCGAAAACCTTCTCGCGCTGGGCGAAACAAGTCTGGGGAGCTAGGAACGCGGAATCCGCGGTCAAGAAGATGCGGACCATCTACTCGAAATGGGGCGCGCCGGTTTCGCTTTCCGAACTGGGGATCGGCTCGAAGGAACTCAAGACCATCGCCAACAACGCCTTTCGCATGGGCTCGATGGGCGTGGTCAAGAAATTGACGCGCAAGGATATCGAGAAGATTTTGAAGCTGGCGCTGTAAGGTATGCGGACAAGAGTGTCCGCATCACGAACGCGGGCCGCATCACGAATGGGGTGCGCGCCCCGGAGGAGGAGTTATGAAAAAAGCGATGCTGATCGGGTTGCTGGCCGGGGTGATTTTGACCATGCGCGGGGTTGCCGAAGAGAGCGCGCCGCCCGTCGGGCTGGCCGCCATGACCGGATTTGATCATCTCTGGATTTACTCGGACCAGGTCAAGGCCGGGATGTATTCGTCCACCGACCTCAAGGGCGGCAACCTGGACATGATCCACGGCCAGGGCAAATATCGCGGCGAAAAAATCCTGGCCCAAGTCAGCGGGCCGGGCTGCGTCTATCGGATCTGGACCGCGCTGGCCATGGGCACGCTCAAGGTCTACCTGGACGGCTCGAAAAAGCCCGAGATCGTCTGCGGCTTCAAAGACTACACCACGGGGAAATGCCCGGGCCTGCCAGGGGAGTTCATCGCCGGACACGCCAACTACCTGCCCATCCCGTTCGAGAAATCCATCATCGTCACCGCCATCGGCTTTGATTTCCCGGCCTATTACCAGGTCAGCTACATGACCTATGACCCCTCGGTCAAGGTGACCTCTTTCAAGAAGAGCACGGCGCTCACGGACCCCTTGCTCCCGGCGGCGCGCGCCTTCTGGAGCCAAAACCCGCTCGACCTGAGCGAGGCCGGACTCCTCCGCGCCGAGGCCTCGGGCATCGGTTCGGAGGTTGCGCTGAATTTGAAAGGCGCCGGCGTCATCCGCAAGCTCATCGTCAAAAACCCGGCCAACCCCGCGGACCCGCTCGCGGGACTTAAACTAACGATCCGCTGGGACGGCCAGAAAGAACACGCCGTGGGCGTGCCGCTCGAAGCCTTCTTCATCAACTCGCCCGACCTCAAGGAAAAATGGCCGGGCGGCTCGCTCAAAAACTTTTTCATCGCCGCCGGCAAGGACGGATATGTCGCCGCCTTCCCCATGCCCTTCTCTTCCGCTGCTAACATCAGCGTTTCCGCCCTGGGCGCGGACCGCAAGGTTCAGATCATTGCGCTCTATGAAAAGCGCGACTCCCTCCCGGCCAACGCCATGCGCTTCCATGCCTTTTATCGCAGCCAGGACTACGAGACCAATGTGACCAAGGAAAACACCATCCGCTTCTGGAGTCCCATCAACCCCGAGACCAACTACCGGGTGCTCGAGGAAACAGGAAAAGGCAATTATTTGGGCGCGGCGCTGTTCACCAAAAGCGTGGGCACACTCTGGTGGGGAGAGGGCGACGAGATGGACTGGATTGATAATGCCGCCAAGCCGCAGATCCAGGGCACCGGCACGGAGGACGAGTTCAACTGGGGCTGGGGATACAAACCGGAGTTTGCCCCGGTGTCCGGAACCCTGCCGGTGGTCCCGGCCTGCAAGGAAACGATCGCCGCCCAGATTATCCCGCGGCTGCGCAACCCGGCCTGCGAAAAAACTCTCGGCGATAACATCGCCTACCGCTTCCGGCTCACGGACTATTTGCCCTTCTCCTCGGCGATCAAGACCAGCTACGAAGTTCTGGGCACCTCCTGGGTCTCGCCCCATTGGATCTTCACCTTCGAGGTCAGCCAGACCCGCGGAGACGACTATTCGAGCGTGGCTTATTGGTATGAATTACCCTGACACAAAGTAGGGGCGTATCGCCATACGCCCAAGCCCAAGAGGAGCAAATAGCATGAGAGCGAAATTTTTTGCGGGAACCATTGGGATGCTTCTGGTCTTGGCCGCGGCGGCGCCGGGGAGCGGCGAGGAAAAAGTCAGCGCACCCGGAAAATACCAGGGCTACAGCCGGCCGCTCTATCAGGGCATGAAATGCATTTCCCAATATGTCCCCATGCGCGACGGGGTCCGGCTGGCGGTTGATGCCTGCCTGCCCCAAGGGCTTCCGGCCCAGGAAAAAATCCCCGCGCTTTTGTTCCAGACCCGCTATTGGCGCTCCATGGTCATCCCGCTCATGAACGACGGGACCGACAAATATCTGACCTCCTACGGCTATGCCGTGGTCAAGGTGGATGTGCGCGGGACCGGCGCCAGCTTCGGGACTTGGCCGTATCCATGGTCCGAGGCCGAGGTAAAGGACGGCGCGGACCTGGTGGACTGGATCATCGCCCAGCCCTGGTGCAACGGGACCGTGGGCGCTTATGGCGCCAGCTATACCGGCGCCACCGCGGAGTTCCTGCTTACCAATCGCCATCCCGCGGTCAAGGCCGCGGTGATCCGTTACAGCCTGTTTGACACCTATCCCGACATTGTCTATCCAGGCGGCATCCATTTGGCCTGGTTTCTCGATAGCTGGAACCGGACCGACCAGGCCCTGGACCGGAACGATACGGGCGCGCTCTTGCAAATGATGAAGCCGGGCTCGATCCGCCTCTCCGGCATCCCCGGGGTCAAGCCCGCGGGAAAAGGCCTTGCCGCGATCAAGGACTTGAAGCGGGTGCTGAAGGACCATGAAAAAAACGGCGATGTTTATATTCAGAGCAAGATGCACCAGTTCCGCGATGACACCTGGGAAGACTATGGTTTGAAGATCGAGCAAATCAGCCCTTATTTTTATCAGGACCAGCTGCAAGCCTCGGGCGCAGTCATCTATTCCTATACCGGATGGTTTGACGGCGCTTACACCGCGCCCTCCATTTACCGCTTCCTTACCCTGCCCAACTGCAAAAAGCTGATCATCGGGCCCTGGCCCCACGGCGGCCGCGAGAACATCAGCCCCTTCCGCAGTTCGCGGAAAAACACCTTTGACCATCAGGCCGAGTTGGTCCGCTTTTTTGACTATCAGCTCAAGGGCATCCCGAACGGGATCATGGACGAGCCGCGGGTTTATTATTACACCATGGGCGCGGAAGCGTGGAAGAGCGCGCAAAATTGGCCGCCCCCGGCTCGGACCGCCACTTATTATTTTTCCGAGGGACATGCCTTGACCACGCAAGCGCCGGCCACGAACGCCGGCTCGGATAGTTACCAGGTGGACTATAGCGCGGGCACCGGCAATAGTTCGCGCTACAATTCCCTGGTCAACCTCGCCACGGTCCCGATCGGATACCCGGACCGCGCAAAGGCGGACCAGAAACTCCTGGTCTATGAAACCGCGCCTCTGGATCGGGACCTGGAGGTAACCGGCCATCCGGTGGTCAGGCTCTTTGTCTCCTCCACCGCCACGGACGGACAGTTCTTCGTCTATCTGGAGGATGTGTCTCCGGGCAACACCGTGTCATATATCACCGAGGGGATGCTCCGGGGCATCTGCCGCAAGGTGAGCGCAAACAAGCCGCCTTATGTGATGCCCAGCAACATCCCCTATCACACCTTTGAAAGCAAGGACGCGGAGCCGATGGTCCCCGGGGAAATCGCGACGATTACTTTTGGCCTGCAGCCCACCTCGGTCCTGTTCCGAAAGGGACACCGCATCCGCGTCGCCATCGCCGGCGCGGACAAGGATCATTTTGTCCTGCCCTCGAGCCCGGAGCCGAACCTGACTTTTTATCGCTCAACGACCCATGCCTCCGCCATGGACTTGCCCGTGGTTTCGGAAAAATAAACGAGTAACCAATTCACCGCAAAGGAGCATCCGGCTTCGCTCGGATTATCCCGCGGATACGCGGGAGCATGGCGGACAAGACGGCCGCGGGAGTAAGCGGGCGGGAGCGAGTGGAAAAGAGGCCAGGATTTTTCTTGCTCGCGGAAGGAAATCCCGATATGATAGTGGCAATTCAAGATCAAGGAGGGTAGTTATGAAAAGGAGACTGTTCAAAGAGGAGCACGAGATTTTCCGGGGCCAGGTGAAGAAGTTTGTCGAAAAGGAGATCACGCCCAATTACGAGAAGTGGGAAAAGGACGGGATCTGTCCGCGCGAGATATATCCGAAGGCCGGGGCGCAAGGGTTCCTGTGTCCGTGGGTGCCGGAGGAATACGGCGGCTCGGGCGCGGATTTCCTTTACTCGGTGGTGATCCTGGAGGAACTGGCGGCCTATCCGGGCGTGATGTATATCCTGCATTCGGATGTATGCGCGCCGTACATATATACCTACGGGACCGAGGCGCAGAAGAAGAGGTATCTGCCCGGGGCCTGCACCGGCGAGAACATTCTGGCCGTGGCCATGACCGAGCCGTTCGCGGGATCGGACTTGCAGGCGATCAAGACCACCGCGGCCAAGAAGGGCGACCGTTACATCCTGAACGGGAGCAAGACCTTCATCAGTAACGGGATCCTCAACAACACCGTGATCGTGGCGGCCAAGACCGATCTCAAGGCCGAGAAGGCCAGCCAGGGGATGAGCCTGTTTCTGGTTGAGGACGGCATGAAGGGATACATCAAGGCTCGGAAGCTGGAGAAGATCGGGTATCATTCGCAGGACACCGCGGAGCTGGCATTCGAGGATTGCGAAATCCCGGCGGAGAACCTGCTCGGTCAGGAAGGCAGAGGGTTTTTGTATCTGATGGAGAAGCTGCAGCAGGAGCGGCTGGTTTGCGCGATCGGGAGCGTGGCCGGGATGTTCGGGGTTTTGGACATCACCAAGAAATACATCAATGAGCGGGTGGCATTCGGCCGGCCGCTCTCGAAGTTCCAGTGGATAAGGTTCAAGATGGCGGAGATGTACACGCAGGCGGAGCTGGCGCGGGCGTTTGTGGATCGGCTGATCGAGGAACACATGGCGAAACAGGATGTCACGACCGAGACCTGCATGGCGAAATACTGGACGACGGAGACGCTGAAGGACATGGTTGACGAGTGCCTGCAATTTTTCGGCGGGTATGGGTATATGGAAGAGTATCCGATCGCGCGGATGTATCGGGATGTGCGGGTGGGGACGATTTACGCGGGCACGACGGAGATTATGAAGGAGTTGATCAGCCGAAGGATTCCGATTTAATGGGCGAATCGGCGTGGAGGCGCAAATTGATATTCAAGGAGTGTAGATAGTGAGAAAGCTGTTTGCGAGGAAGTCCCTGGAGTTGCTGCGAGAGGAGATGCGGGGGGAGAACCGGCTGCGGAGAATTCTGGGCCCGGTGCAACTCACCAGCCTGGGGATCGGTTGCATTATCGGCACCGGCATTTTCGTGCTGACCGGGATCGCGGCGCATGACAAGGCCGGTCCGGCCCTGATCGGGTCGTTCGTGGTCTCGGGCATGGCCTGCATCTTCGCGGCCATGTGCTACGCGGAGTTCGCCTCGATGGTGCCGGTGGCGGGTTCCGCATATACCTATGCCTATGCGACGTTGGGCGAGTTGTTCGCCTGGATCATCGGCTGGGACCTGGTCCTGGAATACACGGTGGCCTCGGCCACGGTCTCGCACGGCTGGTCGCATTATTTCCAGAATTTTCTCAGCATTTTCAATCTTTCCCTTCCGGCCGCGGTGGCGCGGGCGCCTTTTGATTACGACCCGGTGGCCGGAGCGATCATCTCGACCGGCGCGGTGATGGACCTGCCCGCGCTGCTGATCGCGGGCCTGCTCACCATTATCCTGGTCAAGGGCATCCGCGAGAGCGCCGGATTCAATACCGTGATGGTGGCGATCAAGGTGGTCATCGTTTTGCTGGTGATCGGCCTGGGCGCGTTTTATGTTCACCCCGCCAACTGGCGTCCGTTCGCCCCCTACGGCTACACCGGGATCAGCTTTTTTGGAAAGACCCTGTTCGGGATGACCGCCAAGGGCGGCGAGCCGCTGGGGATGATGGCCGGGGCCGCGGTGGTTTTTTTCGCCTACATCGGCTTTGACTCGGTCTCGACACACGCGGAGGAAGCCAAAAATCCGCAACGGGATGTGCCGATCGGGATCATAGTCTCGCTGGTGATCTGCACGGTCCTTTATATCGCGGTGTCCGCGGTGATCACCGGCATGGTGCCCTATGACAAGATCAATATTGACGCGCCGGTGGCGGACGCCTTCAGGCAGGTAGGCCTTCCCTGGGCGCAGTTCCTGGTCGCGCTGGGCGCGCTGGCCGGGATGACCTCGGTGATGCTGGTTCTGATGTTAAGCCAGCCCCGGGTGCTTTTGGCCATGGCGCGCGACGGGTTGTTACCCAGGAGTTTCTTCGCCGCCGTGCATGAACGATTTAGGACGCCCTGGAAATCCACCATCCTGACCGGAATCCTGGTGGGCCTGATGGGCGCGTTCATACCCTTAAGGATCCTGGCCGAGCTCGTGAATATCGGAACCCTGCTCGCGTTCGCGATCGTGTGCATAGCCGTGCTGGTCATGCGCGTCCGCCACCCGGAAGCGCACCGGCCCTTCCGGGCGCCGCTCTTTCCGTTCGTGCCCATCCTGGGGATCTTCTTCTGCCTGGTGCTGATGTTCTCGCTCCCCAGCGAAAACTGGCTCCGGCTCTTCATCTGGCTCCTGATCGGGTTAGTGATCTATTTCTGGTATGGCCGGCGCCACAGCATCCTGCGGCATAAGGAATAGGCCGGCTCCGGGCGCTTCTGCCATAATATTGGAAAGCAAGGAGTGAATCCCATGCAATGTCCGCGCTGTCATGTCGAAGCCAAGGAAATGTTCCAGCAAGGGGTGATGATAGATTTCTGCCCGAGTTGCAAGGGCTTGTGGATGGACGGCGGGGAGATCAATTATTTCGCGCAAGATCCGGGGCTGGTCGCGGAGAAGCTCAAGGCGCCGCTGATCGCCGAGCACGGATCGGAGCTCGAGTGCCCGCGCTGTCAGAAGCCGATGCGCGAAGGCGGGTTGATCGAGAGTTCGCTCAAGATTGACCATTGCCCGAGTTGCAACGGGCTCTGGTTTGACTCGGGCGAACTCGCGGCGCTGGATAAGATCACGGGCAAGCGCAAGGTCCCCAATGCCGAGCGCATGGCTCAGGGCGCGAAGCGCAGCGCGACGATCGCGGCCGGAGCCGCGGGCGCGAAACTGATGAGCCTGCCCAGCCTGGGGCTGCGTTCGGTCATGGTGCTATCGCTGCTTTATGGGCTGGTGTTCGTTTTTTTCGTGGCGATGGTCGAAGTCATGCAGATGCCCATGTTGCTCGCGTTTTTGTTCGTGGCGCTGTTCGCGGCGCTGCAATTTTTGATCAGCCCCTGGGTGATGGACACCACGCTCAGATGGTTCCAGACGATGCACTGGGTCAGCCCGATGGACCTCCCCAAGTCCCTCAACGATTTCCTCTCCAGCCAGGCCGGGGCGCATGAAATTCCCATCCCGCGCATCGGCATTATCGAGGACGGCAATCCGAATGCCTTTACCTATGGATTATCTCCGGGGACCGCGAGGATCGTGTTCACGCGCGGGCTGCTCGAGATACTTTCGGAGGACGAGCTGAATGCGGTGGCCGGACATGAGTTGGGTCATGCGCTGCACTGGGACATGGCGATCATGACCGCGGCCATGCTGGCGCCGGAACTGCTCTACATGGTCTATCGAGTCGGGATGCGGATTGCGCGGAGCCGGGGAAGGCGGAGCAAGAACGACCCGCGCGGATATTTTTTCCTGGTCGCGGCCGTGGCCTTCATACTTTACATCATCTCCGAATACATCGTGCTGTTCCTTTCGAGGACGCGCGAGTATTACGCGGACCGGTTCTCAGGGGAAGCCACGGGCAACCCGAACGCGCTCGTTCGGGGTTTGGTCAAAGTCGCCTACGGCCTGGCCCGGAACCAGCAGTATGCGGGCGCGAGCCAGGAGGAGCGTCCGATCGCCACGGCTGGCGCTTCGACGGTGCAGGCGCTCGGGATTTTCAACCCGACCGCGGCGCGCGCGCTGGCCTCGGTCACACTCGCGGGAGGCGGCGAGAACTTCAGCGAGATAAATTTGATGAACGCCATGCAGTGGGATTTATGGAACCCGTGGGCGGGATGGTATGAGTTGAACTCGACCCACCCGCTCCCGGCCAAGCGCATCCAGGCGCTCGGGAACCTGGCCTCGGCCATGGGACAAAAACCGCTCGTGTGTTTTGACCTGAAGAAACCGGAAAGTTACTGGGACGAATTCTTCGTTGACATCCTGGTCTATCTGATGCCGCTGATCCTTCCGCTCGCATTGGCCGCGGTTGTGCTCGGAGACGGGATCATGGCCGGGCGGTTTCCGCCTTCCGGGTTCGGGTTGTTGCTTTTCGGATTGGGGCTGGGGTTTTTGATCCGGGTGTTGTTCAGTTACCGGGGCGGTAACTATCCGGCTTACAAAGTGAGCGGGCTGCTCAAGAATGTGAAAGTGAGCGGAGTGCGGCCGGTGCCGGCGACCATGAGCGGGACCATCATCGGCAAGGGCATTCCGGGGCTGATCTGGAGCGAGGACCTGGTGCTCCGGGACGAGACCGGATTCATCTTCCTCGATTACCGCCAGCCGCTGCGGCTGATTGAACTTTTCTTCGGCTTGTTCCGGACCCAGGGCATCATCGGCAAGAAAGTGACGGTCAAGGGCTGGTACCGGCGCGCGCCCATGCCCTACTTCGAGATGAGGGAACTGCTGGTGGACGGCAAGAATTATCATTGTTATGTCTATGCGGTCAAACTGATCCTCAGCATCGTCCTCACGGTGGCCGGGGTGTTGATGGCCCTGGCCGCGCTCGGGGTTTGAGCGGTTAACGGGTCAGGATGCGTCTTCAACTTTAACCGGCAAATAGGAAAGGATTATCTCTTTCCTGGCCCGCAAGCCTTTGGGAGTTTTTTCCGCAAGGCCCATTTTGATGAGCGCGTTAACATCTCGCTGAAGGGTCTTCGCCGTCTTTTTGGCATAATATTCGGCAACTCGGGGACTTAGCAATCGCAACTCTGAAATCGGCGCCGGCTCAAGCTTTCGGGAAAGCTCCAGGATCAAGTCTCGTTGCCGCCTTTGACTTGCTCCCTTCCTTGCCCGGAACAACTCATGAACATAGTTGCGCCAGACAATGTCCCATTGCTGCGCTCGGATGATTTCCAATTGGCCGCGCAGGCCATCCAGAAACCCTTGCACCGCATAACTTATGAAGGGCAAAATTTCTCCGCCCGAGATGGAAGTTTGTTCCAACTGCCGGTAGTATTCGGAGCGGGTCAAATTGTAATGGTTACTCAACAGGTGCGCCGCGGGGGCGGGAACCCCGGAAGCAATCAGAATCTGAAATTCAACCAGCCGGGCGGTGCGTCCGTTCCCGTCTCCAAAGGGATGAATCCAAGCCAGGTAAAGGTGAGCCACGATTGCCTTGATCGCGGCATAAATGATTTCCTGGCCGGGCTTGGCCTTGAAATCGTCCCCATTCAGCCACTCGCACAGGCGATTCAGTAAGTATTCACAATCTTCCCAGGGCGCTCCGCGGTAACGGGCAACCCCCACCGCATGATTTCGGATTTGACCTGGAATCGACCCTCCTTCCAGCTTCAACTTTTTCATAACAATTTCATTAAGTTTATTTATCCTTGCCATAGATAATATAGGTTTTTGTCCCGAGATTGTTTCGTCCGTTATAAATGCGCAACCTTCCCGGATATTATCAATTTCTTGAGCAAGATATTCTCTGGACGGAGGCAATTTCAATTTGCCTTCCAAATGTTTGAGAACTTCCGCCTCGGTCAAGGTGTTTCCTTCGATCGCGGTGCTTGCCAGCACGCCCTTTGCCAGATAAAGCTGATGAAGGTCTTTCGCCGTGGTCGGTCTTAGCGGCACTCCCGAGATGTGCTCGCACATTGACTTGCACTCCCCAAGATTGATCCAAAGTTGCGCCGAGACTTTTTGAAGATCAATCGCAAATTTTATCCAAGGATGTGTCTCTTCGTACGTCCTCATTATTATCCTGCGATTTAGCTATAATAACAATGCACTATCTTCATTTGATCTAAAATTATGTCCACAGCAATGTCCATGTATGATAATAACAAAATTAAAGGATATGTCAAGCGGCTTAGCGGCTTTATAAATTTAGGATGCAGGGGCGGTTCTGCTTCCGCCCCTGCTTTTTGGGTTATGGCAAGGGTCTATTATTTCTGGTATCTCGCGTAATGGACCAGCGCGGACTTGAGCGTCTGGAGTTCAAAGCTTTCCAGGTCCTTGCCGGAAGATTCGATCACGATCTCGTCGTCGTTCTTATAGCGGTGGGTGTCATCTTCAAGCGACTTGCCCGCGAAATCGGAGAGCGCGGCCAGGCTGACCGGCTTGGATGCGGAGAGGTTCTTGAGCGCGCTCGTCACATAGGACCGGATCAGCTTTTCCCGGTACTTGGCGGCCAGGGCCGGGTTGGCGAAATATTCCAGCGACTGCACCTCGCCGTTATAAGCGAGGGCGAAGCCTGCAAGGTCGGGGTCGTTATCAAAGGCTTCGAGGAAATATTGCACGACCGGTTCGCTATCCTTGAATTTTTCGCTTTTAAGTATTGCCTGATAGTTGCTGGTGGGGGCCGCGGCCTTATAAGCGCCCAGGCTTTTGGACACCTCATCCCAGACCCCGGACTGGTTCTCGCTGGAGCCGCCTTTGGGTTGGGCCATTTGCCGGATTTCCTTGTCCGCCATCACCGATGCGCTCTTGAATCCGGTTTTTTCCGCGCCGGAGGTCCAGCGGCCGTGCTCGACGCAGAACACATTGATGCGCCGGATCTTGCCCGGGCCCAGGATCAAATCCTTGCCCACCATGCGGTCCTGCTTTCCGCCGCCCACCACCTCGCCGGCCAGGAGCAGGATGGGCTTCTTGCCCTTGTTCTCGACCAGGAGCTGGTTGACATCGCTGGTTTCCATGACCTCGATCAGGTCCTGCTTGGTGGCCTCGTCCAGGCTCATAAAAGAGATGGACGGGTCGCCTTTGTTGAGATAGAGTGGAGCGATCTGAATTCCGGATTTTTCCGCCCAACTGCCCGCGCTGACTTTGTCGCTGATGGAGATTTTGCCCGCCCATGCGGGAAGTGCGAGAATTGCGGCGAGGATCAGGAAACTAGCAGCCCAAGTAAGAACCTTGAACGATTTCATTTTAGTCCTCCTTTGGTTTGGGGTTCTTACTGGTTTGGGAAACCGGTTGCGGAAAAAGTTCCGGGAAAAGATTGCGCTGGGGGTAAAATACTCAAATTGACTTGCGCCGGGCTTAAAATAGAATAGGAATGGAAGCGCCTTCGACAAGGATTATTTATCGCGCAAGCGCGGAAAAAATCTGATGTCCAAAAAGAAACATAGAAAAGCGGCCGGTTCGAGCGGGAAACCGACGCTCCCGCGCGCGGCGGAGAAGAATTTTTCGCAGAGCATTCCCAATCCCCCGCCGGCGGCCAAAGGTCAATTCCTGGGATGGCTGGGTTTGGCGGGAATAGTTGCGCTTTCGTTCCTGATGAGCTTTCACACCTTGATTGACACCGACATTTTCTGGCATCTCAAGACCGGGCAAATCATCTTTGAAACCCATCGGGTGCCGCATCAGGATATCTATTCCTTCACCATGGCCGGCAAGGAATGGATTGACGCGCAATGGCTCTTCCAGTTGATTGTCTATTCGCTATACCGCTTTTCCGGGTACCCCGGCATGATTGTGTTCGGAGCCATGCTCACCGCCATCACCTGGGCCCTAATCATGATCCCGAACTTCAGTTCTAAAAAATATATTTTCGTGATCGCGGCCGGTCTGATCGCCCTGCTCGCGGCTTCCGCCCGGTTTCGGCTCCGACCGGAAATCCTGAGCTTCTGCTATATCGCCATGGAAATCTTCCTGATCGGACAATTCCGGCGCGGGAAAAAATGGGCCTTATATCCCTTGCCGTTGTTGCTTTTGCTCTGGGTGAACAGCGAGGGCCTGTGGCCGATTTATTTTGTGATCCTGGCGGTATTTTTATCAGAGGAACTGCTTGGGGTGACCGGTTTTAGGATCACGCGTTACCTCCAAAGGCCTTCCCCGCTTTCTCCGAAAAAGTCCGCGCTTGGGCTGGGAATTGCGCTGGGGGTCTCGATCCCGCTGGCGTTTTTGAATCCTTACGGATACCGGGGGGTGATTTTCCCCGGGATTCTTTTCCAGGAGGTGTCCTTCCCCGGAAACGCGCTCGGGAAAATGGTCCAAGACCTTTTCAATCCTTTTACCCACCTGCCTTGGTTTGATCGCTCGGCTTTCCTGGCGCTCCTGATCTTCTCGACCCTCTTTTTCGCCAACCTGCTTTACCGGCGCCGGCTCCATCCGGCCGCAACCCTGCTCTGGCTCGGGTTCCTCCTGCTCTCCCTCAGCGCGGTCCGCAATGTGGCCCTCTTTGCCATCGTGACCGCAGGGCTTGTTCTGCAAATCCTGGCGCAAAACCGGGACCTCGAACTCTTCCCTTTCCCAGCCCTGGCCCGGCGGTTGCGCAGGTTCCGACTCCCCGCGGGCATCACGGTTGTGGGCTTCATCATCATCCTGGCCACGGGCATCGTGACCAGCGATTTTTTTGTCTGGGACCGAACCCTTGCGCGGTTCGGTATCGGCGCCCTGGAGACCGAGTACCCGATCCGGGCGGGACAGTATTTGAAAGAGATTTTGACCGAGCGAGGCAAGCTGAAGCCGCTGAAAATATTTCCGGATGTGAGCGCCTCCGGGTATCTGATCTGGATCGGCAACCCGGAATGGAAGGTATATGCCGATCCCCGGCTGGAGCTCTACGGCGAGGCGTTCCTGCTCACCCATGCCCAGGCCATGGGCGACGCGCTTGCCTTCGCAAAGGAAGACCGGAAGTATGATTTCGACGCCGTGGTGGTGGGGTCATTTCCCATCGTGAGCAATTTGATCCTGTCCCTTTATCATGATCCCAAGTGGGCGCTCATTTATCTTGACGGGACCGATGTGGTTTTTCTCAAAGACAAGCCCGGGCTTCGACCCGTGATCGAAAAACATCGGATTGATTTTAAAAAAGGATTTTACCGCCCGATCCCGCGGGACTTGACCGGGGCATGGCTGGCCTCGGAAAGGTCGGAGCGGGGCTTTCTCTTGAACCTGCTCGGTCAACTGCAATGGGCCTTGCCGGATTTTGAGGCTGCGGTCGAGCTCGAGCCGGAAAACCCGGAGCATAATTACGACCTGGGCTGGACCCTTAACATGTTGGGGCGTTTCTCGGAGGCCTTGCCGTACCTGGAGAAGGCCGCGAGCAGGGAACCGGAAATGGCGGCCTATCAAATCCAGTTGGCCCGGGCCTGCGCCATGAGCGGGCAAGTCAACCGGGCGGAAGATTTGTATCTCCAGATCCTGCAAAGGGATCCAATGGAGATCAAAGCTTGCACGGATCTGGCCAATTTCTATGAACAAATGAAGCAAGACCGGGGCCGCGCCCTGGAGCAATGGCAAAAATGCCGGCAAATTTATCTGGCGGACCCGCAGGCGTCCCGGTTCGCCGGTGAAATTTCCAGCGCGCTCGACCGCCTGGGCAATAAGAAATAGGTTTCGGGATGGGGAAGGCCAAGCCAAAAAAATTGGGGAAAGCCGTTTCGGCGCAGGCGCCCAGGGATAAATTCTTGCCCTGGGCTTGCCTTGCAGGAATCATTGTGCTTTCGTTCCTGATCAGCTTCCACACCCTGACTGACACCGACATCTTCTGGCACCTCAAGACCGGGCAAATTATTTTCTCGACCCTTCGCGTGCCGCATCAGGATATCTATTCCTTCACCATGGCCGGCAAGGAATGGATTGACGCGCAATGGCT
>CAIUDS010000507.1 GCA_903897985.1 uncultured delta proteobacterium | reverse complement strand
CCGCTTGTTGAACTGGATCGCGATCGGGATGGTTTCAAAGTCCAGGCTGTTCACCCGCAGATTTTCCTTAAGGTTCTTGAAGCTCATTGAATTGCTCAACGCCTGACTCCGCTGGCTGTCCGCCACGAACACCACCGCGTCCGCCCCGCTCAAGACCGCCTTGCGGGTCTCGTTATGGAGCACCTGTCCGGGAACCGTGAACAGCTTCAGCTTCACCTTCAATCCGGTCGGGGTCTGATACTGGATCGGGAGAAGATCGAAAAACAGGGTCCGGTCCGACTGGGTCTCCAGGCTCATCAGTCTCCCCCGATGATGCGAGTCAAACATCCGGTGCAATACCTGGAGATTGGTGGTCTTGCCGGAAAGTGCCGGTCCGTAGTAAACAACCTTGACCGTCACCTCCCGAAATTCTAAATTCATCTGAACCAATTGATTCTCTCCCTATATCTATTAAATCAAATTCTTCCCCTTTTGCAAAAAAGCCTCCCTTGCCAACAAACTATCATACCCGCTCAGAATTTTTTGGCAAATTTTCCCGCGACGCAACCATTCCAGGGCTTAAGCGCTCTTTTCTTCTGACCGGGACCACTCCTGCTTGCCCTGCGTAGCCCGTAAGAACGAAACAGGGTCTGCGATAGCCCTTAATACACCCCTGGCGCCTTCAAGCGGGACCTGCGAACAAATCAAGCTTTCACCGCGTACGGGCGGCCCTCAGAGGCGCAGAGAGGACACGGCTGTCCCGCAGAGAATTCAAATATTCCTATTGGCTTTTAACCCGAAATCCGAAACACGCCTCCAAGACATTCCTTAACTGCATTTTAATCGTCATCTAATATTATTATGTGAATATAGTTAAAAATTAAGGCCGGCCCCCTCGGGATTCCGCAATGATCGAAATGTGCCGGACGAGATTGCGATGGCTTTAATCGGCCTATGGGGACTTGGAAACGATCGTCTGAAACCACTCATACCATGCCGACGAATCCGGAATCTGGCCATAGCTATTATCACCCCAGCAGGAGAGGGAGTTGGCCTTGCTCGCGCAGACATGGTATCCACCCGCGGTAATCAGGAGCCAATCGGTGGCGGTCCCGACCAGCTGCGGTGTGTTTGTATAAGACACACTCGCCGGCTGCGCCAATTGGCCCAATTGATTGTTCCCCCAGCAATAGATGGCGCCGGAGGTTTTCTTGGCGCACGAGAAGTTTTGACCCAAGGCCATGTCGCCCCAATCGGTGTCGGTTCCGACCTGAACCGGGACATTGCTGTTGGCGTAGGATCCATTCCCGAGTTGGCCGTAACTATTGTATCCCCAGCACCAGAGGGAGTCATCATATCGCCTGGCGCAGGTATGGCTGTAACCGGCGACCACGGTGTCCCAGTTGCCGGCCGCTCCCACGATAACGGGCGATTTCTGGTCGGTATTGTTCCCGTTCCCCAGTTGGCCGTAATTATTGCGGCCCCAACAAGTGACCGTCGCAAATGTGTCGGCGCAGGTATGAAATGCGCCGGTGGTGATCGCGCCGCATAAAGTGACCGAGCCAACCCGGGTGGGGACATTGCGGCTGATGGTGG
>CAIUDS010000506.1 GCA_903897985.1 uncultured delta proteobacterium | reverse complement strand
GACCAGCATGAACACCGAGCCGCCGCCGCCGGCGCCGGTGAGCTTGGCCCCCAGCGCCCCGGCTTCGCGGCCGGCCCGGATGAGGAGGTTGTTGGCCTCGCCGGCGCCCTCGGGGTGGCCGCAGTAGTGCATCATTTCGTCCACCCGACGGTGGTTTTCGTTCATCAGCTCGCCGAAGCGGGGCAGGTCGCCTTCGAGCAGCGCGATCTTGCCTTGCCAGGCGAGGTCGCCGATCTGTTTCATGATTTTGACCATGAACGGCGCTCGGTCGTAGTCGCCCTGAAATTGGCGATATTCCTCGAGGTAGCGGGCGCGCATGGGGCGGTGGAGATCGCCGGAGTGGTGAGGCACGCCGGAGGACACCGCCACCAGGGGCGGCGGCTCGACCAGGTGGCCGAGCTTTTCATAGGTGACGTAAGGCTCTTCCTGGAAAGGCCGGTGGAAGAGCTTGCCCCGGTAATCGAGGTAGGCGATGTCGCCGAACAGGGGCACGTAGCGGTCGGCGAAGCCGCAGGTGATGTCGAGCTCTTGCTCTTCGGCCCGCTGGGTAAGCTCGGCCAGCACGTAAGGGTTGTGGCGCTTGCGGTCCAGGCCGAACCAATGGACCATGGCCGCCAGGGTATTGAGCACGATCAGGGTCGAGCCGCCCAGCCCGGATTGGCGGGGCACCTCGGACCAGAACCCGAGCGAGAGCGGCCGGCCGGGAAATTTTTCCCGGAACTCGGGGCTGTGCGCGAGCAGGGTGCGGATGGCGGCGAGCGCGAGATCGAACTCGGTGCCGTAAGCCGGGAGCTTGGCCTGGGGCAGGGCGAGCGAATGGGAAAGCTGGAAGTCCTGGTCGCCCCGGTAAACGAGCGAGGAGAGGGTCCACTCCGGGGCGGGGCGGCAGATCACGCCAGCCCAGATGTTGACCGCGGCGGAGATGGTCTGGTGCGCGCCCTCGTTGGCGTCGGAGGGGTTGCCCAGGATATTGATCCGGGCCGGCACCTTGATTTCAAAACTCACCGAAGCCCCTTGTCAAGTAGGTTTGCCTCCGCCCCCTTGCCCTCTCCGCCGGGCAGAGGAACAAAAGTGCCGGGGGCCGCGCACAGGGAACACGGCCCGCCGGCGACCCGCAACAATAGGTGAGGGTTGCGGGCGAGATATATATACCTGATCCCAAGGCCCGTTGCAAGTTTTTTTACTACCATTGCAGGATGCGGGTTAAACCCGGCGGGAGCCGGGAAATTCTTGACGGACCCATTGGTTATGCTATGCTGACTCTGGCCCTAGCCGGCTCTGCGAGCTGAACTTGGAAAGAGGATACCTTCATGCAAGGGCTGGGGAGTAAGATAGTAAACAGTGAAGAGTGAACAGTGAAGAGTGAAGAGGAAGCCGATGAACAACAGAAGAGTTTGGATGAGCTTGGTCATAGGGTTAGCCCTGGTCGCGGCCTGCGCCCGGCCGCAGCCGCCGGAATCGGAAAAGAAGGCCGGGCCCAAGGTGGAGTATAAGGACCTCAAGCCCGAGGTTTACCCGGTGCCCGAGGAAGTCAAGCAGGCGCTGCCCGGCCTGCAGAACGACAATATCTACATTTACCGCGAGGTGTCCCCCACCATCAACCTGGTGGCCAACCTGCCTCAATACTCCTTGCCCGAAGCCATCCGCCGGACCGCCCAGGCCCTGGTGGCGCTGACCCGGGACCCGCGCTTCCGGGCCGGGATTGATTTCTGGATCATCCAGACCCAGCCGGAACCGGACAAAGGCCCGGACGTGCTGGTCTGGGGCGTGCGCCCGGCCGAGGCTTTAGCCTATGCCCAGCAGGGCGACTTGGCCCGCTTCTTCACCGATTCCGAGTATGTGCTGGTCAATGACAAAATCATCCCGGCCGGGCCGGAGCGAGAGGCTTTTCTTAAATAGGCAGGGCCAGAAAAAATTCCTTGAACCTGAACTTGAACCTGAACTTGAACTTTGAACGCATGCCCCGCGTCGGAGCGGGGTGAACCTGAACCTGATCACATAAACTGCACCGTGCCCAAAAATCCTGCCGCTGATCCCGACCGCGCTCAGATAAACTTCCGCCTGTCGCTTCCTCCACCCAATCCAGGGCCTTTACCTCTTTTGCGATCTCATTGACCTCCAAGCCTTAGTTGGTTTATGATGAGGCACGTCTCAAACAGATAGTCGAGGCGGCCGGCAAAGAGAGAGGGGCAAAGTAAATGGCCAGGGGCCAGCAAGCCAAGGGCAAAAATAAGGCAGAGAACAACGGCGCCAAGCTCGGCTTTGAGGAAACCCTGTGGAAAGCCGCCGACAAGATGCGCCGCAACCTGGACGCCGCCGAATACAAGCACGTGGTCCTCGGCCTCATCTTCCTCAAATACATTTCCGACGCATTCTCGGAACGCTATCAGGCCCTTAAAAAAGAACCCGACGCCAACCCCGAAGACCGGGACGAATACACCGCCGAAAACGTCTTTTGGGTTCCCAAGGAAGCCCGCTGGCCCCGCCTGCAGGAAAACGCCAAGCAACCCGACATCGGCAAGCGCCTGGACGGAGCAATGGAAGCCATTGAAAAATCCAACCCCTCGCTCAAGAGCGTGCTCCCCAAGGACTACGCCCGGCCCTCCCTCGACAAGCAAATGCTGGGCGAACTCATTGACTTGATCGGCACCATCGGCCTGGGCGATGCCGAGAACCGCTCCAAGGACATCCTGGGCCGGGTCTATGAGTATTTCCTGGGCCAGTTCGCCGCCGCCGAAGGCAAAAAGGGGGGCCAGTTTTTTACCGCCCGGTGCGTGGTCAAGCTCCTGGTCGAGATGATCGAGCCATACAAGGGCCGGGTCTATGACCCCTGTTGCGGCTCCGGCGGAATGTTCGTCTCGTCCGAAAAATTCGTCCTGGCCCATGGCGGCAGGGTCAACGACCTCTCCATTTACGGCCAGGAATCCAACCCCACCACCTGGCGGCTCGCCAAGATGAACCTGGCAATCCGGGGCATTGAGGGCAACCTTGGCCCTCAAAATGCCGATTCCTTCCACAACGACCTGCACAAGGACTTGAAGGCCGATTTTCTTCTGGCTAATCCACCTTTCAATGACAGCGATTGGGGCGGCGAGCGCTTGCGCGAGGACGTGCGCTGGAAATTCGGCGCTCCGCCCACGGGCAACGCCAACTTTGCCTGGGTCCAGCACTTTATCCACCACCTCTCGCCCAATGGCATTGCCGGGTTTGTGCTCGCCAACGGCTCCATGTCCAGTAACCAATCCGGCGAGGGCGAAATCCGGAAGAGCCTAATCGAGGCCGACCTGGTGGATTGCATGATTGCCCTCCCCGGCCAGCTTTTTTACACCACTCAAATCCCGGTCTGCCTGTGGTTTTGCGCCCGGAACAAAGGCAACGGCAAGTTCAAAGACCGGAGCGGCCAGATTCTTTTCATTGACGCCCGCAAAATGGGCGTGATGATTGACCGGGTGCATAAGGAACTTGCGGACCAGGATATTGAGAAGATTGCCAAAACCTATCACGCCTGGCGGGGCGAAAAGGAAGCGGGCAAGTATCAGGACATTCCCGGCTTTTGCAAGAGCGCTGCCCTGGCCGAAATCCGGGAACACGGCCACGTCCTCACCCCGGGCCGGTATGTCGGGGCCGAGGCGGTGGAGGATGATGACGAGCCGTTCCCGGTAAAAATGGCCCGCCTCTCCGCCAACCTGGAAGAACAGTTTGCCGAATCCGACCGGTTGGAAAAGGTGATCCGCAAGAACTTGAAGGGCCTGGGATATGGAAGCTAAACTTGACAATTTTCCGGTATGTATCCCGCTGATTTTCCGGGATTATTTCGGAAACATCCCCGGCGGCCCAAGAAAAAGCTTGACATGTAGCGCGAAACGCTACATACTGAGGGTATCAATTTGCTCCCCGCCTGACTTGCCTTCGGGCCTCGGGCGGGGTTATTTTTTTCAGGAGGCAGCCCATGTTTCCTGAACCCACGATCAAGCGCGCCTACGCTTTCTTTGACGGGCAGAATCTCTTCTACGCCGCCAGAGAATCTTTTGGATATACCTACCCTAATTACGATCCCCTGGCTCTTGCTCGAACCGTGTGCCAACTACAAGGGTGGATTCTCGCCCAAACCTGCTTTTATACGGGCATCCCGGAACAAAACGACGATCCGAAATGGAACTACTTTTGGACCTCCAAACTTGCTTCGCTGGGCAAGAGAGGCGTTCGCCCCTTTTCCCGTTATCTCCGATATCGCAACCAGAGGATCAAACTGCCTGATGGAAAAACCTTCACCTTCCTGACCAAACAGGAAAAGGGTATTGATGTCCGCCTCGCGCTAGACGTGGTGCGGGCGGCGCTCCGCCGAGAATACGATGTTGCCTTGATCTTCAGCCAAGACCAGGACCTTTCGGAAGTCGCCGATGAGATCCGGGAGATTGCCAACGACCAGGGGCACTGGATCAAAATTGCCTGCGCTTTCCCGGCCAGCCCTACTTACAAAAACACCAGAGGAATCAATAGCACCGACTGGATCAGGATTGACCGCGCCACCTATGACGCTTGCCTGGACCCCAACGACTACAAGCCAAAAGCAAGTCCATGACGCCAATAAGAAAATCTGGAAAAGTTATCGGCGACCTGGTAAAGGAATTGGGTTATGGCGGGTGAATCCCAGTTGCCACGGGATTGGACAATCCAGACAATCGGCAATCTTGGAAGAGTCCTGACGGGCAAGACTCCTTCGACGAAGAATGCTGATAATTTCGGAGGACATATTCCATTTATCACCCCTTCCGACATGGACGGTCGGAGACTTATTATACATACGGCTCGCCATCTCACGGAGCAGGGTGCGGCATCGGTTTCGAGTGCCAGAATTCCAAGAGGTGCTGTAATGGTATCGTGCATTGGCTCCGATATGGGGAAGTCTGCCATAGCAGGATGTGATGCCGTTACAAATCAGCAGATTAACTCGATTATTGTTGGGCAGGGCATATCCAACCTTTATATCTATTACAACATGAGCACAAGGAAGTCCGAAATACAGCACATTGGATCAAGCGGCTCTGCTGTGCCTATTCTCAATAAAGGGCATTTCTCCCAGCTTCAAATTGCACTCCCTCCACTCAAGGATCAGCAGGCCATTGCCCACATCCTCGGCACCTTGGACGACAAGATCGAGTTAAACCGGAAGATGAACGACACCTTGGAAGCAATGGCGCGGGCGCTTTTCAAGAGCTGGTTCGTGGACTTTGATCCGGTCCGGGCCAAGGCCGAGGGCCGAAAACCTCCCGGTTTGGACGCTCAAACCGCCGCCCTGTTCCCCGGCTCATTCCAAGACTCGCCCCTGGGGAAATTTCCGAAGGGGTGGAGGGTTTCCCCCCTCTCTGAAGCAATTGACTTTTTAGAAGGTCCAGGAATTAGAAATTGGCAATACACCAATAATGATGAAGGGGTTCGTTTCATCAATATAAGGTGTATAAAGGATCATGACTTAATACTAGATACCGCCAATAGAGTTAAGGAATCTGAAGCATGGGGCAATTATAAACACTTCCATCTTGAACAGGGAGATATTGTTGTATCAACATCAGGCACTTTAGGCCGTTTTGCTTTCGTTAGGAAAGAACACCTACCATTATTGCTAAACACTAGCGTAATCAGGATGCGCCCAAAAGAAAACCTATCAAGAGATTTCCTATGGCATTATATTGAGTCTGATTCTTTTCAATTTGAATTAATTTCAAGAGCATCAGGAAGTGTTCAATTAAATTTTGGGCCGATGCACCTTAAGCAAATTTCAATGGTTATTCCTCCTAAATCCATCCTAGATAAATACACTGAATTGACAGGTTGCTTGCATCAGAAATATTTACTTAATATGTC
>CAIUDS010000505.1 GCA_903897985.1 uncultured delta proteobacterium | reverse complement strand
CAATAACCTGCTTTCCCGCTTCATCTTCTTTACCTCCTTTATGTTGGATTTATACAACATAATAGCTTGAAAAATAAGAGAAATCAAGTCCAAAAGAAACTAAAGAAAAAGTGTTAGACGGTCAGCGGAGCAGGGGCCTGATAACTTTTCACCATTGGCATGGGCAGCTGTGCAAACAGTTCAAGAAATGTCTAATGTCGAGGTCTGACCCCTTTGGGGTGCCAGAGCCTTGCTAATGCCCAGCCGGCTTTGGAGTTGACAGGTCTTTGGCCATTTTATCAAAGGCGTCATAAGTTGCCGGCAAGGATACTTCGGTTCCGAAGGAAACGAAGGCTCCGGTGGCCGGGATGTCAAGATCAATATGGAAATTGTTTTCGCACAGCGCTCCGTTTTTATCCGGATGGACCTGCCAGGACCCATAATCCTCCTTGATGTTTCCGGCCAGGCGGCGCCAGGTCTGGAGCATGGTCTGGTCGTCATGGGTGATCTCCAACAGGATCCAGCGGTCCACCAGCGGCCAGGGGAATTTGTTGCGCTGGTAGGAATAGACCGTCCATTTCCCGTCCGGGCTGACCACGCGGAAACCCGGCTCCATCTGGCTGAACAGCTTTTGAATGGCCTCGGGATCGGTCAGCTTCTGGTTGACGATCGCGTCCCGGGTCTTTTGGTCGAGGTTCCGGCTGACCGTGGTCCGGTCCATATACTCGTCATAAAGCTCCAGCGAGCTGATCACTTTCCACATCGTCTCCGGGGAATATTTGAATTGCCTCACGCTCCAGGCGCCGGATTGGGTGCCTTTTTCCTTCCAGACCTTTTTGACAATTTTGCCGGCCCGGAGCTGCGCCCACTGCTCGGCGGTCAGCTTCAACTCCGCGCTGACCGCGGCGGCAAAAACCAAAACCAGCCCACTAATGGCCAAGATAGAAATTTTTCCTGCCGGCTTGATCATCACCCATCTCCTCCTTTTTCGGCTTGCACCGTTCCCGCCAACTTGACCGCCCCGTTCCTTAAACCGGGCCGCGTTGCAAAAATTTTCGGTTCTGCCTATAATTTATCCGGTTGCTTCAGGCGATGTTATTATAACCGGATTTGGAGCGGAAGTCTTTTGCAATAACAAGAGGAGGAATCGGAAACCATGGCGGAAAAAATTCTTACCCTTGACGACCTTCTGAAAATGAGCCAGCCCGAGCGCAGGCAGGTGATGATGAACGCCCATCCCATCAATGTTGACGCGCTGGACAAAACCATGTACCGGGGCATAGACCTGAGCCTCCCCAAAATCATGAACATGATTTTATGGAAGACCTTCCGCAAAACCTTTGTCCGGGACCCTCAGACCGGCGACATCCGCGGCTGGAATGTGCGCATGGAGCAGACCGGCTGGGAAGGCCCGGGCAAGCCCAAAACCAACTCCAAGGGCAAACAGATTTCCTTCGGCCATTACCGGGTGCGCCCGGCCAAGGGCATCAAATGGCCCCGCGGCTGGAAAGGCGAGCAATACCTGGATTACACCATTGCCGGCAACCATTGGTACGATCCCGGCGCGCCCGGATTTTGTCCGCTGGTCGCGGTCAACTCGGGCAGCAACGAGCTTTTGCTCGGATGGGAAATGCTCAAGTTCGGCCCGGTGTTTATTCCACTGCCGGATTTCTGGGCGCTTAAACTGGAAGGGCCGCTGGATGTGGTTGAGCCGGTGCCCTGTCCTTGAGGAATCGGTCTGATTGAACAGGCCGGATTTTAAAAAATTCCATTGTTTGTAAGCGAGGTTATGTAATGAAAATGCGGGCTTTCGAACTGGACTGGGCGGCCAAGATGATGGATGCCATCATTCCGCCGGGAGTGGAAGATAAGTTCCCGCAGTCCGCTTCCGAAACCGGGGCGGTGCAAATCCTGGAGGAAATGGTGCGATACACCCCGTTTATCACCGCCTTTGGCCTGCGCGCCGCCATCTGGCTGATCGAGATTTTCGGGCCGGCGATTGCCTCCGGCAGGTTGCGCCGCTTTTCCAAACTTGACCCCTCCTCCCGCGAGCAGGTCCTCAATAATATGTGCCAGAGTAAAATCTATTTAATCCGCCAACTGGTCCTCTTAATCAAGATGACCGCGTGCTTCGGATGGGGCGCCCACCCCGAGGTCAGAAAGGCGCTGGGCGACGAAGGCGAGCCCAAGTTCGTCCAGAGGACCAGCAAGTCATGAGCAGCGGCAAAAATATCAGCGACAAAATTTTCGACCGGGCTCCCTCCGGCGAAATCATCACCGACGCCGATTTCGTGGTCATCGGCACCGGTCCTTCCGGCGCGACCGCGGCCAAGGTCCTCACCGATGCCGGCCACCAGGTGGCCATGATCGAGGAAGGCCGGTGGGTCAAGGGCGAGGAGTTTGACGGCAGTTCCTTCACCGCCCAGAAGAAATGTTACCGCGAGCTGGGCACGATTGCGGCCATGGGCAAAAACATGATCCCCATCATCCAGGGCCGGTGCGTGGGCGGCGGTTCGGTCATCAACGCCGCCATCATCTGGCGCCTGCCGGAGGATGTGTTTGAACGCTGGCTGACCGAGTTCAAAGTCGGCGAGGCCCTGGCCTGGAAGGATCTGGAAAAGGCTTTTGAGGCGCTGGAATCCGATCTGCATGTCAAGCCGGTTTCTCCCGAGGTGATGGGCCGCAATAATGCGCTGCTCCTTGAAGGGGCCAACAAGCTCGGCCTGGAATCAAGGATCATCCCCCGCAACGAGCGCGGCTGTCAGGGCTTGGCGCAGTGCACCTCCGGTTGCCCCATCAATGCCAAGCAGACCACCGCGTTGACCTATGTGCCCTGGGCAATGGAAAAAGGCGCCCGGCTTTATCTATCCTGCCGCGCCCACCGCATTCAAGTTGAGCAAGGCCGGGCCAAAGCCGTGCTCGCCCGGTTTGAGGATCCGCTTACCGGGGAGCCGCGCGGCAAGCTGACCGTCCACGCCCGCAAAGGCATAGTCGTCTGCGCGACTCCCATCCAGACGCCCTGTCTGTTATGGCGTTCCGGAATCGGGAGGTCCTCCGGCCAACTCGGAAGGCATTTCACCGGCCATCCCGGCGCGGGGTTGATCTGCATCTATCCGGATGAGGTGAGGCTGTGGGAAGGCGCCACCCAGGGCTGGGACAGCGAGCACTTTCGCAAGGACTGGAAGGTGAAATTCGAGGCGCTGGGAATGCACCCGGACCTGCTCACCTCGCGCATCCCCGGCATCGGCGCCGAATTTAAAAAGAATGTCCTCGATGCCGGCCGCATGGGCAATGTCGGCTGCGCCATCGTCTGCCAAGCCGAAGGCCGGGTGAAGCCGCTGGGCAAAAGCGCGCAAATCTCCTATGGGTTGGGCGCTGAAGATGTGTTCAATTTGAGGCGCGGGCTGAAAAAGATCGCCGAGATCATGGTGGCGGCCGGGGCGGAAAGCCTGGTCCCGAACATTTACGGGCTGCCGTGGAAAATCGGCAAGGATGAATTAAAATTGCTTGACGAGGCTCCGCTTGACCCCAAATGCTACACCCTGGTGATGACCCAT
>CAIUDS010000504.1 GCA_903897985.1 uncultured delta proteobacterium | reverse complement strand
GAACTAAAGTTAGTGATGAATTTTTAGATAGACTATTTCCTCTATTTTTCGAAAAACTGGGAATTCCAAATATAATGCAAAAAAGCAATTATCATGAATTGGCAAAATTCGTTCCGAAAGAGATGATTGATCCGGAAGTCATCCAAAAACTGGATGTCATCGTTGAGGTCGCAAAACAGGCAAAGCCTTTGGAAAGGGAAATAACATGATTGATGGAGTGGTCGTGAAGAAGCTGAAAGTGGTCCCGGACGAGCGCGGGCGGCTGATGGAGATCCTGCGCTCGGATGACCAATTTTTCGAGAAGTTCGGACAGGCCTACATCACCACCGCCTATCCGGGCGTGGTCAAGGCCTGGCACCGCCATAAAAAACAGACCGATCATTTCACCTGCCTCAAGGGCATGGCCAAGCTCGTGCTCTATGACGACCGTCCGAAATCAAAGACCAGGGGAACGCTGGGTGAATTCTTCCTCGGCGAGCACAACCCGGTTTTGATTCAAATCCCTCCGGGAATCTGGCACGGGTTCAAATGCGTGTCCGAGTCCGAGTGCATCTGTCTCAACCTGCCCTCCGAGCTTTACCAATATGCCCGGCCCGATGAAGAGCGCATTGCCGCCCACAAAAATAAAATCCCCTACGACTGGGCGAGAAAGGACCGGTAAAAAATGAAAATCCTGGTCACCGGCGGCGCGGGTTTTATCGGTTCGAATTTCATCCGACTCCTGCTCCAGGAGACCAGCCACCAGGTGGTCAATCTGGATTTCCTCACCTACGCCGGCAACCTGGAAAACCTGCAAGGCCTGGAAAAGAACAAGCGCTATCGCTTTGTCAAAGGCGACATCCGCGACCGCAAGCTGGTGGAAAGAATCCTGGCGGAGCCGGTGGACGCCCTGATCAATTTCGCCGCGGAGAGCCATGTGGACCGGAGCATCCTGGACCCCCAAAGTTTTATCCAGACCAATTATTTCGGGGTCGCGGTCCTGCTCGAGGCCTGCCGCAAAACCCCGGTCAAAATTTATCTCCAGGTCGGCACCGACGAAGTTTATGGCCCCATCCTCAAAGGGCTGGCCGACGAGGCCGGCCCGCTCAACCCGAGTTCGCCCTATTCCGCGAGCAAGGCCGGGGCCGACCTCCTGGCGCTTTCCTATCACAAGACCTTCGGCCTGCCCATCACCGTCGCCCGCATGTCCAACAATTACGGCCCTTTTCAATTCCCGGAAAAACTGATCCCGCTCTTCATCACCAACGCGATCGCCGACCAGCCGCTCCCGGTTTACGGGGACGGGCAGCAGGTGCGCGACTGGATTTTTGTGGAAGATGCCTGCGCCGGATTGCTGGCGATTTTGGAGGAAGGCCAACCCGGGGAGATTTATAATTTGGGAGGCGGCAACCAGCGGACCAACCTGGAAGTCACGCAATTTATCCTTAATGAGTTGAAAAAACCGAAACGGCTGATAAAATTTGTGGCGGACCGGCCCGGCCACGACCGGAGATACGCGCTCGACTCGGGCAAACTCAAAAAGCAGCTCGGGTTCGAGCCGGCGGCCGATTTTGAAAATGGATTGAAGCGGACCGTGAAATGGTATCTGGAAAACCGGAACTGGTGGCGGCGGGTCAAGTCGGGCAAATATTTGGAATATTACCGGACCCAGTATCAGAAAAGGATCGGCCTATGAAAGGCCATCAAATCTAAAGGAGGAGAAAGAAGATGAAACGAGTATTGGCGGCGATGATTTTAACGGGAGCGGTTTTGGGGTTGCTTCCGGGCAGGGGCCTTGCGGAAAACGCGATTTATGTCTACGGCGGGCAATGCTCGACGCGGCCGCATGATGTGACCATTCAGCAGCCCATTTCCGGGAATTTCCTGGTGGTGGATGACGCGCATTTCACGGACGACAGCTTTGTCGGACCGATCTATTACGGCATCCGGGCCAGTCATTTCTTCAAGAACAATCCGCATTGGGGCATCGAGGCCGAGTTCTTCCACCCCAAGGCGCGCATGGAGGTGGACCGGGAATACGACATCCGCGGCGAGTGGCACGGCAAGGACGCCGACCAGAAGGATGCGAAAATTGACGACTATATCCAGAGTTTTGAAATTTCCCACGGGTTCAATTTCCTGCTCCTGAACGGCGTCTATCGCTATGGGTTCTTCAAGACCGACCGGATCCCTTACGGCCGGCTGCAACTGCTTATGCGCGCCGGCGCCGGCATCACCATCCTGCACCCGGAAAGCAAGATTGATGAGCAGAGACGGTATATCGAGAGCGGCGGTTACGAGATCGGCGATTTCGGGTTCCAGCTTTCGCCCGGGATCGAGTTCACCATCTTTAGAGGCCTGGACGGGTTCGCCGATTATAAATACACCTACGCGGAAATGGACCATGTCACCATCAAATATGGGACCGCGGACACCGTGTTCACCACCGACCATATCGACTTCGGCTTGTCGTATCATTTTAAATGAGCAAAGCGCGTATCCTGGTCCTGGGCGGGACCGGCCTGCTCGGGAGCGCCCTGGTCCCGGAACTGAAAAGCGCCGGGCACGCGGTTCTGGCGCCGACGCATGCCGAGCTTGACATGCTGAATTGCGACCGTGTGCTTGGATGTGCGAGCTCCTTCCTCCTCCGCCAAGGCTACGGAGGACAAGTCAGGAACGATGCCATTATTAATTGCGCCGGCTACAACCGGGTGGACGATTGCGAGCGGAACCCGGGGCTGGCCTTTCAATTGAATGCCGAGGCCGCGGGGAACTTGGCCCGGGCCGCGAAAGAGCTGGGCGCGACGCTTTTCCATCTTTCCAGCGATTATGTTTTCTCCGGGGAGAAGGAGGGCGAATATGTCGAGGATGACGCGCCGGGACCCTTGAGCGTTTATGGCCGGAGCAAGCTGGAGGGGGAAAAGCTGGCGCGCGAGTTCGGTCCGGAATTATGCATCGTTCGCGCCAGTTGGCTGTTCGGTCCGGGCGGGGAAAATTTCATCAGCAAGATTTTGGCGAAATGGAAATCGGGCGCAACCGAGTTGCGGGTGGTGTCGGACGAACGGGGCAGGCCCACTTACAGCCTGGACCTGGCCCAGGCGCTCCGACTGGCAGTTGAGCGGAAGCTGACGGGGATATATCATTTCTGTGACCAGGGCGCGGTGAGCTGGCTCGAACTGGCCCGCGAGGTTTTTGAGATTCTCGGCTCAGGCCCGAAGCTGGTCCCCATCAGCGCAAAAGCATATGGGCTCCCGGCCCGAAGGCCGAAAAACTCGGCGCTGGCCACCGGCAAAATCGAGCGCGCGCTCGCGCTCGAGCTCCGGCATCACCGGGAGGCCCTGAAGGAATATTTGGAATCAATGGGAATCTCAAGGAGAAATTCATGAAACCAAGTTGCGCGTTTTGCGGGCGGAGCAAGAGCGAGATCAAGGACCTGTTCAGCGGGCCGGAACTGTTCATCTGCAACGAGTGCATCGAGGCCTACAATGCGCGGCTGCACCAAGGCGAGGTGGAGACGGGGCGGGCGTTGCGGGAGGAAGTGGAGAAGGTGGTCTCGGACGGATTCCGCAAGATCGTGGCCAACCTGGACCTGGGCCGGCTGCATGCCAAGTATCAGTTGTTGATGAAGGTGAAGTTCAAGGAGGAGCCGGGCGGACCGACTTTTCAGGCCGTGTTCGACGAGTTCAAGCGGGGCGTGCAGCAGGTGATCGCGGCGGACGACTACCAGACCCGTTACGACTTGGGGATAGCCTACCACGAGATGGGACTGAAGGAAGACGCGTTCCGCGAGCTGATCTCGGGCCTGCGCTACGCGCTCCGGCACAAGGACTGGGAAAAGGGCATGGATATTTTGAGCGCGATCTTTTACATGGGCTACGACCCGAAAAGGGTGATTGAGGTGGTGGCCGAGGTTTTCAAGGAAAGGGAGGTAAGCGCGGGATGAACATCTGCGTGATTGGAGTCGGCTATGTGGGCCTGGTCGCGGGCACCTGCCTGGCCGAGAGCGGGAACGATGTGGTCTGCGCGGACATTGACGCGGCCAAGATCGCAATGTTAAATGCGAACCAGATTCCGATTTACGAGCCGGGGCTCGAAGAACTGATCGAGCGGAACGCGAAAGAAGGCCGCCTGCGCTTCACCACCGATCTGGACTCGAGCATCCGCGACGCCGAGGTTATCTTCATCGCGGTGGGCACGCCCCCGGCCAGGGACGGCTCCGCGGACCTCTCCGCGGTGTTCGAGGTTGCGCAGCGGATCGGCAAGAATCTGAACGGCTACAAGGTCGTGGTGGACAAGAGCACGGTCCCGACCGGGACCGGCGACCGGGTCGAGGCGATCATCAAGGCCGAGAGCAAGTCCTCTAACTTCGAGGTGGTCAGCAACCCGGAATTTATGAAAGAGGGCGCCGCGGTCGAAGATTTCATGAAGCCGGACCGGGTGGTGATCGGCGCGCCCTCGGATATGGCTTACGAGATCATGCGCCGGATTTACGAGCCCTATGTCCGCAC
The DNA here is from genome assembly GCA_903897985.1 of uncultured delta proteobacterium. GTDB lineage: Bacteria > RBG-13-61-14 > RBG-13-61-14 > RBG-13-61-14 > DRUE01 > CAIYYW01. Next base: position 3,976 of record CAIUDS010000504.1, on the reverse strand, counting down.
CGAGAACCCGATCATCCGGATGGACCGCCGCAGCGCCGAGATGACCAAGTATGTGGCCAACTCCATGCTCGCGGTCAAGATCAGCTTCATCAACGAGATGGCCAACATCTGCGAAAAGGTCGGCGCCGACATTGACGCCGTCCGCCGCGGAATCGGCTTCGACCGTCGCATCGGGTTCCAGTTCCTCTTCCCCGGCGTCGGTTATGGCGGGTCCTGCTTCCCCAAGGATGTGGACGCTCTGGTCCGCTCCGCCTCCCAGAACGGATACGAGCCGAAAATCCTCGCGGCCGTGCAGGAAGTCAATCAGAGCCAAAAACGCATCATGGTGGACAAGATCCGCGAGCATTACGGCAAGCGCCTCTCCGGGCTGCACATTGCCATCTGGGGACTGTCTTTCAAACCCAAGACCGACGACATGCGCGAGGCCCCGGCGATTGAGATCGTGAACGGCCTGCTCGATCTGGGCGCTCGGGTCCGCGTTTACGACCCGGTGGCCATGGAGCCGGCGCGGAAAATTTTCGGCAACCGGGTCGAGTATGGCGACAACCCCTACCAGACCCTGGAGCAATGCTCGGGCCTGGTGATCGTGACCGAATGGAACGAGTTCCGCCGCCCCAACTACCAGCGCATCCGCCAGCTCCTGCTCGAGCCGGTTATCTTCGACGGCCGCAACATCTACGAGCCGCATGACATGGAGAAACTAGGCTTCACCTATTACTCGGTGGGAAGACAGCCGGTGAAAAAGGGGTGAACGGTTAACGGTCCACGGTGAATGGTATGGGATGTAGCGTCAGGCCTTGTGCCTGACCCTTGAGTAACGATGAACGGTAAATTCAGCCGAATCATCTCAGCAACTTCCTCGCCAGCCAGCTCTTGCGCGAACTGATCGCGCCCTCCGGGCAGACCTCCTGGCAGCAGAAGGCATTATTTTTTTTCGTGAACGAGTTTCAGATATTATTGACAACTTCTTTGGGAAGGTATCGCTGGATCTCAATTTGGATCTTGCGGGCGATCGCAATGGCTTCCCGCGCGTCTTTGCGGGTCAGGTCTTCGAAATCTCCCGGGTAGCGGGCCTCAACTGAATAGCGGTTCAAGGCACTCAGTTCGGCCCTTTTAACATTGATCATAAGATGTTTGGGCAATAATGAAACCAACTCGGACAAATCATGGCTTTTGGGAAAAGGCACCCCATGGAGCGTAAGCAGAGCCTTGAGGTATTTTTCCACGCATTGCTGGGCATGGAAGCAGATGGTATCTAACGGACAATTCTTCCTGAGCTTGATCGTGTGCTCGGCGGTGCGGAGGTCGTTTTCCGCCTTGGTTACCCATTGCCGAACCAGCTTGATGCATTCAGCTTCTGCGCTCATACAAGACCTTTCCTTCCCTAAGCGCCGGGTAGATGATGCTGCCGACCAGGTTCCGGTGTTTCGCCACCTCTTCCGGCGTCACCAGGATCAGGTCCTTGGGCAAACCCATGCCGGCCAGGGCCATATCCATTTCAATGGCCTTTTTCCGTTTGGAGCCTTTGATCTTCATCACCACCAGAAAATCGGCGTCGCTGTCCGGTCCGGCCGTGCCCTTGGCATGGGAACCGAACAGGATGATCTTTTCCGGGTCGAAATCCTCGACAATCCGCTGGACCATTTTCCTGATCTTTTTCTGGGCTTCGGTCATTTCTTGGCGACTCCCCGAACGATTATAGACAGATTCCAGAGAGCGGTCAAAGTTATCCCAGCAGCTTCCGCGCCAGCCAGCTCTTGCGCGAGGCGATTGCGCCCTCCGGGCAGACTTCCTGGCAGCAGAAGCAATGGATGCATTTGTTGCGGTCTATCGCGACCTGCTCGTTGAAGCCCGCGATCTTTTTACGGTCCGGCGCGAAGGACAAACATTTGGCCGGGCAGGTGTCAATGCAGGCCGCGCAGCGCGTGCACTTCACATGATCGAACACCGGCCGCCGCGCGATCCCGTCTCCCACGATCCATTTGACCACCGGCGTGATCCTCCCGCTCTCGGGCGGGCCGGCATGCGGCAATTTGAAGTCACGGCATTTTAATTCCTCCAGCAAAGGCCCGAGGATTTTTATCTGCGCGGGATTGCCGTTGCCGACCTTGTGCTCGGTCCCGAGCAAGGCATGCAGGTTATACTCGAACGGAAAACCCACCATCGCCCCGGCAACGCTGTCCAGCGCGACCGCGTCCGGGCTCGCCAGCATCACGCCCAGCTTTTTCGGATCGCCGCTGTTCGGGCCGTTGCCTTCCATCGCCACCACCGCGTCCATCACCGAAAGCGTGGGCGAAAAATAGCGGTAGATTTCCAGGTGCAGTTCGGCAAACGCCCTCGGGCTGTGCTCGGTCTCGAGGTGGTAGAGCGGCTTGCGGCCGCCCACCACGCACCCGAACATGTTCTTCACCGCGAGCGTCAGCACCATCAGGTCGTGGGTCTTCAGTTTGGCCAGGTTGATCACATGATTGAACCCAAGCGATTCCCGGGCAAGATCCAGCCGCCGGAACCGGATCGGATTTTTCACCTCCACCGTGACCGGCTTTGTGAAATTCACGATCGTAACCCCCAGCTTCCGCGCCGGCTCCTCGATCCCGATTTTCTTCGCGGCCATCATCGCGGACCCTCGGCTCGGACTATCGCCGATGAAAATCTTGGCGCCGAGATCGTTAAGAATTTTGCAGGTCTCCATGATCACGAGGGGATGAGTGGTCACCGCGGTCTCGACCGGCTTGGGCCAGAGGAAATTGGGCTTGACCAGCACGCGGTCGCCGGGCTTGATTTTGCGCTCGTGCGGGATCAAGGCAAAAGCCGATTCGAGGAACGCATGAATTTCCGGCTCCCGGTATTCAGGGATTTTTCGAGCCAGCACCTGAGATAAATTCAAACCCTCGGTATCCATTTTCGATCCTGCCACGATGAGGCGGAAACCATCACCGGCCGCAAGTCCGGGACAGACGGTCAGATTTCATAGCCTTGATCTTTCAAATACCCTTTGCAGGACTTTATGAAATCTTCTGCCTGCTTCAGCAATTCCCGCGCCTTCGTCTCGCTGATCTCGCCGATCCGCCCGTAGTCGCTCTTATGACGGAGGTCAAAAGCGTCAACCAAATAATTTTGAAGATCCACTGAAAATTTCCCGGTTTTGACGAACTCTTTTCCAAAAGCGGAGATCACCGCGGAATGCTTGGAAAAAGACATGTTCTTTGAAAGCAGAAGCGCCTCTGCGGCGGAAAACATCGCATAATAAGCCCGGCTGATCGAAAAATCAGGGAACCCGTCCCGGAGCAAAGATTTTGCCGCTTCCAGGCTCATCTTCGCTTTTGCCATCAATTCGGTGAGATCGAGATCTTTCATAAAGCGATCCCTTCTCGTTTCGCGTTCAGGATCAGCGGCATTCTCCGGCCGGCGAATTCCGCTTCCGAAATTGGGATGATGGAGATCAGGGTATCGTATTTATGGTCAAGCTCCAAGATAGCCGGGAAGTATCTTTCCCGTTCCGCCAGAGCGTCTTCGATTTTGTCCAGCACGATAATCAGGTCTATGTCCGACCCGGGCTCGGCATCGCCTCTCGCATAGGACCCGAATAAGATAACCTCTTTCAGCTTAGACCCATAAATTTTCTGGAGGCGTCGTTTGACTTCCTCCAGGATCGGCCTGATCGCAACTGGGATTGGTTCTTTCATGGTCTCTCAAGTTAATATTAGCATAGGTTGAGCAGTTCCCAAATTCGAAAAGCAGCCTCCTGTTTTTTGAGGAGTCGCTATTCAGGTTTTAGATCGTAGACTTTTAACATCCTTATAGTCTGCAGAAACTCAGAATTATACCGCCCTTTTTCGGGCACTTTCAAAGCAATTTGAGGAATCATATCATCAAAATACCAGATTTCAAATTTCGGGAAACCGGCCTTTTTCATGCCTGCTTTAAGCTTTTTTTCGAGCACCGTTCTCTTGGATTCGGACTTTCCCAACAACTG
>CAIUDS010000503.1 GCA_903897985.1 uncultured delta proteobacterium | reverse complement strand
CTAAATCAAATTTATGTTAAGACGCAATTTGATGAAAAAGGATTCAACAATTCGACTTTTTCAACAACCTGCTAGAATTGAACTGGGGACTACTTTCAAGTCTAGGCGTGCCCTGGATGCCATTCGCAACAATAAGGATCATTGGAAAGGAGCTCTAGCTGAATATTTTGACCTTTTTACCGAAAACCTTGAGAGGTTTCGAATAAAGTTCAAAGTTGAAGGAAAAGAACTTGACGACCAAGTTGTAGAAAATATTGAACAATTCCTGCCCTACAGGAATGAGGCTATAGAAATTTTTATTGCCCTTGCTCAATATCGCAGTAATCCTGAAACTCATCAAGCGATACATAGGTTCTTTGAACGGCTGATACCCTATATGGGACCGCTTGAAGGTGTTTCGGGGTGGAACGAAATTGATTTTGATAATTTTAAATTTATTATTCATGAGTTGTTCCTTTATGCGATAGCGAGCTTTTTGAAATACGAGTGCTTTAGCGCGGCAGGATACTTACTCCGAAATCAATACTTTTTTGAAAATCGGAGACGAAACGAAAAAATCATGCCATTTACCGTAATTCGCTATCCCATGCCTACATTAAGTTATCGCAACCAAAGGCTCAAGCTCAACCGGTTGTCGCTCAGGGCCGATCTGCTAAAAGAGAGAGCGAATATACACGGGCTTAAGTTTTTTCAGTTGATGCAGGCTGATCTTCTTATGTTTATAAGAGCCTCATTGGATTCTCTTAGGATACCCAAAAAGGAAGGAGACTTTTTTAGCCAGGATGGTTGGTATCCTGAAACACTACTATATTGTGAAAATTACGGGGGGCCATTTGAAATTTTCGCCAGAGCTCAATCAAAGGAATATTTTGACCGAATGAAATCAGTCTTTGATATAAAGGAGAAAAGCGATCTTGAACCTCTAGTTCAAGAATTTTTAAATAACAGAATTCGAATGCCACATTGGGAATTTACCAGCTTTAATCCAATTTTTTTACTCGGCTACGACAAACTGGCCTCCATGCCCTAACATTCATTGACAAGCCGAGCGAATTGAGTTATAGGTCAACTATCAAGAGAAAAATAATCCACAAGGGTCTGACTCACATAGAAGCAACCGTAGCGGGACCGAGCGGAAAGTCCGAGAGCTTGCTGTTCCTGGTTGACAGCGGGGCCACCTACACGGTCCTGCCCGAGAAGGTCTGGAAAAAAATCGGCTTGAAGCCCGGCCGGACCATGGAATTTGCCCTGGCTGACGGCACCAAAATCAAGCGCAAGCTCTCCGAATGCCTCTTCTCATTTGAAGACTGCGAGGCGCATACCCCGGTGGTGCTGGGCGAACATCAGGACCAGGCCTTGCTCGGCATAATCACCCTGGAAATTCTCGGCCTGGTCCTCAATCCTTTTGATCGGACCCTCCGGCCCCTCAAAGCCGTTATGATGTCTCTGAATCAGTCCTGAGTTTCCGCAACGGCAGGCCGCCTTTAACTTAGAGCCCTGAACCCACCAGCTTCCGCCTGATTTTAGTATTCTGGTACTAAAATACTAAAATCAGGCAAAGGGTTGCGCCGGAGGGGGACGAATTCGATTGATGAGGCGCGAATGATAGGGCGCTGACGATCCCGCGTATTGATGGAGCATTCCCAAGCGTGCCGCTCGCGCAAGCCTAGGACAAATCACTGAATCTGGTATTCTGGCACCAGAATACCAGATTGAGGAGAGGGATTATAACGCCGAGTCCGAAATCAATTGATCAACCGCGGATCGTCAGGCACCGACAACATTTACTACTCGGAGCGCTGAATAAATGACATTTGCCGTAACCTGGATTCCCGCTTGCGCGGGAATGACGGATCAAGAGCCACCATGCGGTCATGCCCGCGAAAGCGGGCATCCAGTTTTTTTCAAAATCCCGAACCGATTCCCTAATAGGCGTAAACTATTTAGCGCTCCGAATATTATAATCCTCGTCCGAGCGCAAAGAATCGAGCACACATCGCAACTTGAAATTGATGCCCGCTTTGAGCTAGAATCCAATCATTGGGTGATTCCTCGAAAAACGCGGGGAGAGGTGAGAATTTGAAGAGCGTGGTTTGCGACCTTTGCGGCGGGAATTGCAAGGATCCGAAGCAACTGGAGATCGGCGAGAAGGAATGTCTGCCCATGATCCAGTCCGGGCTGCAACTGCCGGTCTGGCTGGGCACGGCCAAGAACAGCCGCTTTGTTTTCAACCTGCACTCGGAATGCCTGCAAAAGATCAAGGCCGACCGGAGGCTGCTGTTCGACATGATCAAGAACCACAAGGGTTGGGAAGTCAAAGACAGCAAGGCCAAGAAACAGAATTGAGCCGGTCCCATTTTCCGCCTCACCCAGAAAAACAATCGAATTTCCGGTTTATTACAAAGTCCAGGAGGTTTCCTTATGAAACGGATGGTCCTTATATTTTGTTTCTGCGCAGCTCTATCGTTCGCGTCCGCGCTTTACGCAGCCGACTTGAGCAGCCTTTTCCAATACCGGTTCCTGTGGCCGGAGGACATATCCAAGCCGGGGCAGAATTTGATCGAGCTCAAAGCCGAGCAAACCGGCGATTTCCAAAAACTCTCGACCGCGCTCGGCGACGCGGAAGTCAGAACCTATGACCTGCGCGATGCGAAAGGCGACTTGGCGGCTTGGGCGAAAATAATTAAGGTCGTCGGCCGGGACGATGTCCTGATCATTCAGACCGAAGTCCTGAAAGCCATTTCCGTCCCGACCGGCGTGTTCGAGAACCCGGCGTTCGCCCTGCCCGCGGTCAAGCCCGCGGCCAAGTTGAGCAATGTCCTGGATTTCAAGGAGGAAGTCTTTGTCACGCCCTCGCACAACGCCCACCCGACCTCCGGGCCGGTGGTCATGTATAGCAATAAGCTCGAAGCGCTGGTCATGTCCCCGCTGGATAATTTCATGGCCGCGCTGCAGGCGCCCATTGAGGGCGAATGGAGATGCGGGTTCGGCGGCCTGATCGAGCAGATTCCCGCGGGCACGGTGAGCTCGACGCTGCTCGTGTCCGGCCAAGGCGTGAACGACACCATGATGAAATGGGGATCGCTGATCCAGAAATGGCACGGCCACCATCCCGCGGACCCCTACGCGGATGTGGCCATGAGCAGGCTTGGATACTGGACCGACAACGGCAGCTATTATTATTACCGCACCGAGCCGGGCATGAACTATAGCCAGACCCTGCTGGCGGTCAAGGCCTATGCGGACCAGGCGGGCATCCCCTACGGATATGTCCAGCTTGATTCCTGGTGGTATCCCAAGGCCGAGATCAATCTCAAGTCCTCCCATAACCGCGGCGGCTTCCTCTTATGGGAGCCCAACCCGGAAATGTTTCCGGAAGGTCTGCCCGCTTTCTCGAAATCGCTCGGCCTGCCCATCGTCGCGCACAACCGTTACGCCGACCATGACAGCCCCTACTGCAAAAAATATAACTGCGCGCCCGGCAAGGTCGGCAATAAGTTGGAAGGCGCTTACCCGACCGATCCAAGGTTCTGGGACGAGATCATGGACAACGCGGTCAAGTTCGGCTTCGCGGTTTATGAGCAGGACTGGCTTTACACGCATTTGGACATAATCCCCTGGATGCGCTCCGGGCTGCATAACGCCGAGAGCTGGTATGACAACATGGCCAACGCCGCGGAGAAGCGCGGGCTGACCATGCAACTCTGCATGGCCTCTCCCGAATTCCTGATGCAGCAGCTCAAGCATAACAACGCCACCCATGCCCGGACCTCGCATGACTACAAGGGCGGAATCGCCAAGGCCTTCTTCTGGGTGCCGTTCCATAAAGCGGGCTTGTTCGCCTGGTCCGTCGGGCTGTGGCCCTTTAAGGACAACTTCCAGAGCACCGCGGGACAGCGCCCGAATTACAACATCATCCCGGAAGCCAACCCGATGGAAGAGGCCCTGGTCGCGTCGCTCTCCGGCGGTCCGGTCGGACCTTCCGACAAGATCGGCGCCTCCGACCGCGAACTCATCCTCAAAACCTGCCGCAGCGACGGCCTGCTCCTCAAACCCGACCGGCCCGCAACCCCCATTGACATCATGTTCCTTTATAACCAGCGCCTGCTCGGCGGAAAGCGGCCCTGGATCGTGACCACCGACAGCAGCCACGAAATCGGCAAGACCGTCTATCTGGCCGCGTTCAACCTCTGGCCGCAGAGCATGTATGAGCCGTGGGTAAGTTTTTCCGAGGCCGGGATTTCCGGCAAGCACCTGGTGTTCGATTATTTAACAGGAGAATACGAAATAAAGACGGACAAAGTCCGCTTCGGGATGATGAAGCCGGAAAAGGCCTATTATTATGTGCTCTGCCCCGTGCTCGAAAACGGCATGGCCGTGATCGGCGAAACCGGCAAGTTCATCACCCTGAGCGCCAAAAGATTTCCCTCGATCAAACTGGAAAATGAAACGCTGACCATACAGGTTGCGGGCGTGCCCGGAGAAAAAATTGGAATTGCCATCTATTCGGAAAAAGCGCCCCAAGAAATTTCCGGCAAGGATTTGAGCGAGGGAACTCCGAAACTGGGCGCGGGGATTATCAAGTTATTCATCACCATCCCGGAATCAGGAAAAAGCGATATCAGGATTAAATAGTCAGCAGTAGGGCAGTTAAGCTGGCTGACAAAAATTGGAGAACTTTACTTTACAAGGATGGCAAAATGCGCTTAAATTATATTCAGGAAACTGAGGGCGATGCCGAAGGGATCCGGCTTTGCGATTCGCTGGGAGGTGAACCATGAAAGAATTAGACTGGAGGGACCGAATCTCGATCAAGTCCAAGGTGTGTCATGGCAAGCCCTGCATCAAGGGAACGCGCATTATGGTCAGCATCATCCTGGATTACCTCAAAGCCGGGGAGAGCATTAAGACCATCCAGAAGGAATACCCTGCCCTTAAGGAGGAAGACCTTCGCGCCGCGATTTCCTACGCGGCCTGGCTGGCGCACGAGGAAGAGGAACAGCCGCTTCATACCGAAATCACCAGATGAAGTTCAAACTTGATGAAAACCTGCCGGAGGATCTGGCGGATTTGCTGGGGTCATTTGGACAGGATGTGGCAACGGCGGCGAAGGAAAATCTTTCCGGCGCCGACGACCTTGTAATACTTAAAGAGGCTATCGCGGAAGGCCGATTATTTCTGACTTTAGATCTTGGTTTTGCGGATATTCGCAAGTTTCCCGTCGGATCCCATAGCGGGATCGTGGTTTTTCGGCTCCATGATCAACGCTGGTCGGCTATGAAAAAACCCGTGGAACGATTGATGAAATCGGGTTTGCTTGCGCAATTAAAACAGGGGCTGGCGATAGTTGATGAAACCCGGATACGATTTCGTCTCCCAAGAGAAAGCGGCGAATAAGCGCTGGCGTAGTCAGGTCCAGACCTAACGCTAATATAGCGTAAAACTTTTGAATAGGAGGCTGGAATGATCAAGCAATGGGCAAGGCGAGGGTTAATGATTGGGGCAGGATTGTTTTTCACCATGGCAATGATTGCCGGTGCCGCGGATAAAATAGAGCTATCCAGCCCGGACGGAAATCTCAAAGCCGGTTTTTACAACCAAGCCGGAAAGCTCGGCTATGACCTGAGCTTTAATGGCAAAACGGTGATCGAGACCTCTCCGCTCGGGATCATCGTTGATGGGGTTGATTTGGGCCAAGGCTCGGAATTGCCGGCAAGCGTTTCGATCAGGACCGTGAAGGAAACCATCCCGGTGCGCGGGAACCACACGATCGGCCAGAATTATTACAACACCGCAATGCTTTCCCTCAAAACCGGCGCAGTCTCCTGGCAACTGGAGGCGCGGGTATTTAACGATGGCTTTGGCTTTCGATATTTAATGCCCGGCAAGGGCTCGTTAACCATCAACGGCGAAGCCACCGGCTTTAAAATCCCGGCCCAAAGTCTGGTCTATTTCCAGACCAACACCGTCAACAATGAAGGCATCCATCAGAAGAGAGCCATTGAGCAAGTGAATGCGACTGCGGGAATGCCGGTGACCGTCAAGTTGCCGGACGCGGCCGGTTACCTTGCCCTCACCGAGGCCGCGGTTTATCACTACAGCGGCATGTCGCTCAAGACCGCGAATGACCGGCTCGAGCGCGGGGTTTTCCTCGACGACCAATCCTGGCCGCTCGAGGCCAAGCCGGACGCCCCGGCGCAATCTCCCTGGCGCGTGGTAATGGTTGCCAAAGATTTAAACGGCCTGGTTAACTGTGATCTAAGTTACGATTTAAGCCCAGACCCGGAGCCGCGGCTCTTCGCGGACGCGGACTCTTGGATCAAGCCCGGCCGGGCGCTCTGGTCGTGGTGGAGCGAGGGGACCGGGGGTTTGGCGCGGCAGAAGCGATATGCGGATGAAGCGCAAAAGCTCGGGTTTGAATACATTTTGGTGGACGAGGGCTGGGAGCGCTGGAGCCCGAAAGAGGACGAATACTGGGCCATGGTCAAGGACTTGACGGATTATGCGCGGACCAAGGGAGTCGGGGTCTGGCTCTGGAAGCATTGGGGCAAGCTCAAGGACGAAAAATATCGGGATGAATTTTTCTCGAAGGTCAAGGCCTCGGGCGCGGTCGGGGTCAAGATAGATTTCATGGACAACGAGAGTAAGGCAATGATTGATTTTTACGAGGCGGCCTTGCAAGATGCGGCGAAATATAAGTTGATGGTAAATTTCCACGGCGCCAACAAGCCGACGGGCGAGTCGCGGACCTATCCCAACGAGATGACCCGCGAGGGCATCCGCGGGCTCGAATACAACCGCGGCATCATCGCCCCCAATCCCGCAAGCTACAACGCCACCCTGCCCTTCACCCGCTTTCTGGCCGGCCACGCCGACTACACGCCGGTGACCTTCAACTTCTGGAAAATGGGCAACACCAGCTACAGCCATCAACTCGCCACCGCCATCGTGTTCCTCTCCGAGGTCACCCATTACGCGGACAACCCGAAGAATTTTTTGGATAACCCAAAGACGGCTCCGGCATTGGAAGTGCTGAAAGCACTCCCCACCGTGTGGGATGAGACCGTGGTCCTGCCCGGAAGCGAAATCGGGGAGGTCGCCGCGTTCGCCCGCCGGTCCGGGGACCGCTGGTTCCTCGCAGTCTTGAACGGAGGAGGCGCAAAAAACTTGAGCCTCAACCTGTCTTTCCTCGCGCCCGGAAAATACCGCGCAACGGTCTTGACCGACCAGATGTCCGTAAAGAACGGTTTCAACCGTGCCGATAAAACCGTCGGACCCGCGGATAAGCTGGAAGCCAAAATGCGCAAGGCCGGCGGGTTCGTGGCCATGATCACCCCGGCCCACTGACCGGACCCGGGGCCGGCAGCCGCTCTGGGCATTTTCCGAATTTGACAGCATAGGGGCGTTTGCTATATTGGCCTTTCCAGCATCCGAGCCGGGCCGGAAGGAGCCGAGGAGGCAATTTGTCGGCAATAGCTAAAATCAAATCTTATATCTTTTCCAATTTTCCCCTCCAACTGGGAGTGTGCTTTGCGCTGGCCCTCGCGCTCCGGCTGCTCTGCGTGTTCGCGCTCCACAACTTCAAGACCGTTTACGGCTTCGAGAACGAGGCCATGGCGCTCAACCTGCTCGCGGGTAAAGGGATCAGCTTCGCCTATATCGTCAATGAAATGCCCAGCGCCCTGGTCGGCCCGGTTTATACTTTTTTCCTCTATCTCCATTTCCTGGTGTTCGGCAAAAACTATTTGCCGGTCGAACTCAGCCAGGCCGTGATCGGCGGCATGTCTGCCGTTCTATTGGCCTTGCTCGGGAAACGACTTGCTAATGAACGGATCGGGATCATCTCCGCATTGTTGTTCGCGGTGTATCCGACCTATATATACTGGACCACCCTGGCCCTGCAGCTTACCCTGGATATTTTCCTGATCGAACTCTGTCTTTATCTCACAGTCCTCGCGATGGAAAAACCGCGGCTGGGCTATCATATTCTGGCCGGAATCGGCATCGGCCTCTCCGCGCTTTCCAAAAGCTTCTACCTGTCCTTCCTGTTCCTCTACCTGGCCTGGTTCTGGTTGTGGAAACGGCCCCAACTCAAGAGCATGGTGTTCGCGGCCCTGGTCTGGGGATTTTGCGCCGGCCTGGTCATCCTGCCTTGGACCGTCCGCAACCACCGGGTGTTCGGAGAATGGGTCCCGCTCACCACCAACGGCGGAGGCAACCTCTGGTACGGAAACAACGACCATGCCACCGGCAGCCTGTTCAGCGCGGACGGCAAACCCATGCTGGAATTCATTCCCGAGGATTTGCGCCAGCAACTCGAACAGGCTCAAACCGAGGCGGAGAAAGACCGCCTGCTGGGGCGGGCCGGCAGGGAATGGATCAAGGCCCATCCGAAAAAAATTCCTCGCGCTCATCCCCTATCGCCTCCGGGCCATGTGGTGGTTCGACCCGGAGATGGAAACCAATTTCCCGCGAGTCCGAAAAATGATCTACCTGGCCCTGCTGATCTTCACCATTCCCGGCATGATCATCTCCCGAACCAAATGGAAAAGCCTCTCCGTTTTTTACCTGCTTTTTCTCTGGCAGACCGCTTTTTACAGTATCTATGTGGGACAGGCCCGGTTCCGCTATCTGCTCGAATTCAGTTTCCTCGTGTTCTCCGCCTTTACCCTGGTTTGGCTTTGGGAAAAACTGGCCGCGCCGCTCGTGAAAAAAATCTTCCCCGCTCTATGATCAGGGCCGCGCCGAGAGCTTGACCAGCGGGTAATGCGCATCCTTTATATATTGCAGCCCCGCCGGGTCGCCCTTTAAATAGGCGTCGAAGAATTTCTCCGAGAAGTTCTCGTAGATCTCCTTTTTCATTTTATACTGGCTGCGGAAGCCCGGCAGCACCAGCCGCGCCAGCACGATCTTGTAAGCCACATCGGTGATGGTCATGTGGTCCACGCCTTTGAGCTCAAGCAGGTATTTGGGTCCGGTCAGTTCGTCATAAGCCCTTTGAATCGGGTCGAACGGCACTTCGAATTTGCCCTCGCCGGTGATGATCATCATCGGCATCTTCACCGAGCTGAACGCGCCCGCCGGGAACATCACCGCCGGACTGAGCGGCAACGCCGCGCTCACGCGCGGGTCGCCATAGCTTGCCCGTTTTCCCTTCAGCGCCGGCAGGCAGCAGGCCGCCTTTGAACCCATATCCCGGATGTCGAAGTCCCCCGGTTTCACTTCGCCCTTATTCGCGATCTGCTCGTCAACTTTTTTACAGGTTTCCTCCGGCCACCGCTCCGGCGCCACGCAGTCAAAGACCGCGCCCGCGATCGCCATGGTCGTATATCCGCCCAGCGAATGCCCGGTCGCGCCGATCTTTCCCGAGTCCATCATGCCCTGGAGCGCCGCGTCGCTTTGGTTCAACTCCAGCGCCCGGTCAATCAGAGCGCTGATGTCCCGAGGCCGGTAGCTGAAATCAAGGTTGCCCACCGATTCCTTGAATAAAATGAAAACCGTCTGGCCCAACT
>CAIUDS010000502.1 GCA_903897985.1 uncultured delta proteobacterium | reverse complement strand
GGAGGAAGCGCTCAAGGAAGTTATGATTGATTTGGCATGGGTGCGCGCTCATCTTCCGGAGCCGGAACTGAGAAATTTTGCTTGGATTGCCCGCGCAGATAAGGGGAAAAAAAAGTGTTAGACGGTCAGCGGTATCGCGCCTTGTTTCGACAGGCTCGGACAGGAAAGGCGCTCGCGCGAAATTGTTCGCAGCCCGGAGTGGCTGCGGCCCGTGAATTCAGCGGTTGAGGAAGAGGAAGAAGTAGAGGGGGGATTTGAGGGAGAGGGTGAAGGTGAAGGCGAGGGAGCCCCAGAAGCCGTTTTTGAGGTAGAGTTCGCCGGCGATGAGCTGTTGGAGGAACGCGCCAAAGAGGAAAAGGATGATCTCGGTTGAAGTCGGTTCGAGCGGGGCGAGCCGGAAGAAATCCATGGAGCTGTACATGGTGAGCAGGAGCGCGGCAAGAACATTGGCGAGCATGCGCTTGTTCCAGGATTTGCCGAAGATCCATGCGAACAGGCTGAGCAGGCCGTAGCGGGCGAAGAGTTCTTCGGGAAAGCTGAGCGAGAAGGGATAGAGGACCGCCACCAAGAGTTTGCTGGGATAGAGTTCGGGGATCAGATAGAGCGCCAGGTGGTCATATAATAGATAGGCCGCGGGGATCATGGCGAGTCCGAGCGCGGAGGCGGCCGCGAGCTTTTTCAGGGGCGGGCGCTTGAAGGGCTGGAGTCCGGCTTTCTGGTTGGCGTAGATCCCGATCATGGCGATGAGCAGGAGGGCGACGGAATAGAGGATGATGACGAAGACGGTGAACAGGCGGACCAGTTCGGGCGTGGCGGGCTTTTCAAAGAGCCGGGGAAAAAGCGCATGGGCGCGGTCAATGAGGTAGGGCAAGGCGAGGATGACGCCGGTTCCGGCGAGCAGGATGGCGTCGCGCATGCGCTGGAAACTGGACTTGAGTTCAGCCTTGATCGGGTCCGGCCTCATGAAGCCCCTCGATAATATTTATGATTTCGGAAAGCCGGCTGACCGTGAAGTCGGGCCGGCCCTCATGGCCGGTGGGCGCGGAAGGGACGGCAAAGGTGAAGGGCGAGGGGGAATCCGGGTTATGGACGCGGATGGTGCGGCACCCCGCGCGTTTCCCCGCCATCACATCGAAAACAAAATCCCCCACCACCAAGACCTCGTCGGGCCCGAGCCGCCATTGCTTCAATATATATAGGACCGGTTCGGGATCGGGCTTGAGTTTCAAATTTTGCTCGCGGGTTACCACCGGCTCGAACTTGCCGGCCAGGCCCAGGCGCGAAAGCGTGAGCTCGAGGGCCTTTTGGGCATTGCGCGTGAAAATGGCCTTGCGCATCCCGCGCTGTTCGAGGAAGGCGATCAGTTCGTAAATCCCGTCGTTGGGTTTGGTCAGGGCCGCGGCCTCGAGTTCGGTTTCGGCCAGGATCCTTAGCGCCCGGCTCCGGTCCGGCTCCGGCATCTTAAGTGCCTGCTCGTAAATGGGCGCGCCCGGGTCCAGCCCGCCGATCCGGTTCCGGATTTCGTTGAAATCCATCACCGGCCGGGTCAGGGTCCCGTCCATGTCAAAAGCGATTCCTTTCAGCATTTGCCTAGAAGATAACAGGACTTGCGGGAACCCGCAAACGGTTTCGCCGGCGCCAGCGTCGAAGCCGAGGCCGGCGCGGCATGTTGATTCTTGATCGGCGGATTTAATTTCGGGTCAGCTTTTGTGGTCGGGCAGATCGCGCTCGAACAGTTCCTTGATCACCGCGTCCATTGCTTCGTCTTTTTCACCCAAGGCCAGGCAATCGTCGCAGGGAATCGTTTCCGCCTCCATGATCTCGATCTCCGTCGGGTGATCGTCAAACACCACCTCCAGCGGCTGGTCGCACACCGGGCAGAACATTTCCAGCACCCAGCAGATCCGGTCCAGATTGAACGCGGCGTCAAACACGATTTTCTTGCTCAGGAAATGTTTTACCTCGGATCCCGTTTTCCTTCCCTCTAAACTGAGCATAGCTCAATAAGGTTTGCGCTGTCAAGCGCGGCCCTGATCATCTTATCAACTTCTCAACTTATTCTCCAACTTGCCCACCCCCAGTTTTTATTTTTTATTTGACCAGTATATGTAAAATATGCTACCGATAGGACCTGAAGCCAGAAACGCCGGAAGAGGTAAAGCGGTGGTTTTGGGAAGAGGCCGCGGAATTGATGCCGGTCTCCGGGGGCACGGTGAGCCGGGATGACCTGCCGCTCCCGGAACTGGTGAAAAGGCATCGGGGCAAACAGGGCCAGGAGAACGCCTTCAAGGGGCCGCTGATCTGACCGTCTAACACTTTTTCTTTAGTTTCTTTTGGACTTGATTTCTCTTATTTTTCAAGCTATTATGTTGTATAAATCCAACATAAAGGAGGTAAAGAAGATGAAGCGG
>CAIUDS010000501.1 GCA_903897985.1 uncultured delta proteobacterium | reverse complement strand
CTCGGTCCCGTCCGCCAAGCCGTCGCCATCGGTTTGGGCATTACAAAGATCGGTTTCAGAGGCGTCTTTGACCCCATCCTTATCGGTGTCCTCGATCCCGTCCGGAATCCCGTCGCCGTCGCTGTCGGTGCTATTGGGGTTGGAACAGCCGGGGACTTCAATGGCGTCCCCGATCAGGTCGGAGTCGGTGTCGGTGAGGCAGGGGCTGGACTCTCCGGCATCGAGGATCCCATCGTGGTCAATATCTTCGGCGCCGTCGAGGACACCATCGTTGTCAGCGTCGGTATCGTTCTGGCCGCCGCAACCCCAGTAATAATCTATTTTATCGTTGAGGCCGTCGCCATCGGTGTCGGGATTATTGTAGAGGGTCCCGATGCTCTGCTCGAAGACATCGGTCAGGCCGTCGCCGTCCGTGTCCGGGGCGATCCTAAGCCGGAGGTTGGGGACATAGATACCGGCATTGGGAGTTGGAAGAGTTGGAGGAGTTAGTGGACTTGAGGTCCAATCCAGCGGGTTGCCATAGGGATCATTGCTGGAGGTGTAATAATAGAGGATACGGTTGTACGGAGAGGAGGTAGTGTAACTAACATTGCCGGCGCTTCCGATGGAACTGTTATTAAAGCTGAAATCCACCATCAGGCTGTCGGTTCCATTGTAATAGAAGGGCGTGGTAAAGGTGAATTGATACCAACCGGTTGTGCCGATGGTGGTGGTTGCCGAATAAACCGTGGTCCAGCCCGAGGCCGGCCCTTCCCAGGAATTGGGCGGATATGCGGTTCCGCTGAAGGCTTTCATCCGGATGGTGAAATTGGTCATGGCCACGGTCGGAGCGGTGGTCACATCCAGGGCCAGGGTTTTGATCTCTCCGGCCACTCCGACCTGGGAATTAAGATAGATGACCTGGGAACGCGATTCATAGTTTCCGGTCCGCAACGGCAGGCTGATGGAACTGACGCCGGAGCCAACCGTGATGGTATCCCAGTCATCCAAGGGATTGTCAACCGCGTCCCTGCCGCCGGCAACCTCGGAGCCGTCGTTCTCTCCTCCGCCATCGGTGTCGGCCAGCCGCGGATTGGTCTCGCTCGCGTCAACCACGCCGTCATGGTCCGCGTCCTCCACGCCGTCATTCAAGCCGTCGCCATCGGTATCCGCGCTACAGAGATTGGTTTCAGCCCCCACATCGTAATCGCCGTCATGGTTGGCGTCTTCGATGGCATCGGGCACCGAATCCCCGTCGCTGTCCGTGCTGATGGGGTTGGAGCAGCCCGGGACTTCGATGGTGTCGCTGATCCCGTCGCCGTCGGAGTCGGCGCTGCAAAGGTTGGTTTCCGAGCCATCCTGATAGCCGTTGTGGTTTACATCTTCCACATTATCCGCAAGGCCGTCGCCATCGCTGTCGGTGCTATTGGGGTTGGAGCAGCCGGGGACCTCAATGGCATCGCCGATCAGATCGCCATCGGTGTCGGTGCTGCAGGGGCTGGACTCGCCGGCGTCCAGGACTCCGTCATGGTCAATGTCCTCGGCGCCGTCCAGGACTCCATCGTTGTCGGCGTCGGTATCGTTCTGGCCGCCGCATCCCCAGTAATAGTCTATCCTGTCATTGAGACCGTCGCCATCGGTGTCGATATTATTGTATAAGGTCCCGATGCTCTGCTCGAAAATGTCGGTCAGGCCGTCGCCGTCCGTGTCCGGCTCGATCTGGACCCGGATGTTGGGCACATAAGTGCTGACGGTTGGGGTTGGATTATTAACGGTGGGCCAGAGCAGGGGATCGCCTTGAAGGCTATCGGAATAGGCAAAGATGGAGCGATTGGTCCCGGTGTTGGTATATTGGCATTGGGCCGAGGGGTTGGTATAGCGGGAGTTATTGAAGCTGATGTCCACCATCAGGTTGCTGCTGCCGTTATAGTAGAAGGGAGTAGAGAAGGTAAAGGTGCGCCAGCCGGTGGAGGAAATCACTTCGTTGCCGGTATAAACGGTGGTCCAGGTGGAAGGCAGTTCCCAGGTATTGGGTACGCTCTTGGCGGTGTTTTGCATGCGGATGGTGAAGCTAGATACGGTCTGGCCGGGAAGGGTGGTCACATCCAGGGCCAGACTCTTGATCGAGCCGGCCATGCCCAGATCCGAGGGCAGATAGATGCTCTGGGTCCGGGAGTCGTGGTAATAAGTATATAAGGGCTGGGTCCAACTGCCGGTCCCGATCCCGATCGCAACCGTATGCCAGTCATCCATGGGGTCGCGCGGGTTCCGGCCCGCGGAGATCTCGGAAGGATCGCTCTCGCCGCCGCCGTCAGTGTCGGCCAGGCAGGGGCTGGTTTCTGCCGCATCGAGCACGCCGTCATGATCCGCGTCCTCGGTCGCGTCCAGAATGGTATCATCGTCCGCATCGGTGTCATTCAGGCCGCCGCATCCCCAGTAATAATCCACGCCGTCCAGCAGCCCGTCGTTGTCGGTGTCGGTGTCGTTGTAAATGCCTCCGTGGGCGAGTTCCATTTCATTGCTCAGGCCGTCCGCATCGGTGTCCGGCGCGAGCACGATCTTGAGGTTGGGAATCCGGGCGATTTCAGTGCCATCCGGACTGGGGCCGGAGCCGATCCAGTTCAGGGGATCGCCGAGACCGCTGTCGCTGTAGGAGAAAAGGGAGCGGGTGTTGGCGCCGCTGGCGGTGTAATGGACAAATCCGTTGGTGGTGTAGCGCGTGTTGTTATGGCTGAAGTCAATCATGAGGTTGCTGGTGCCGTTATACCAGAAACGATTGGTCAAATTATAAGTGTTCCATCCGGTACTGGAAACGACTTCATTATTCTGATAGGTGGTGGTCCAGCCCGAGGCGGGGCCTTCAAACGAGCCGGTTGCTCCATAAGTGGTCAAAGCGGTATGTTTCATGCGGATGGTCCAGTAGTTGACGGTCTGGCCGGGAAGGGTGGTCACATCCAAGGCCACGCTCTTGAGGTCTCCGGCGTGGGCGATCGCGGTGGCGCCGTAGATTACCTGGGTGCGGGAATCATGGTAGTAAGTATGAAGAGGCTGATCCCAGGTGCCGCTCTCGGTCCCGATGGTGATGGTCAGGCGGTCGTCGCGGTTGTCGCGCGGGTTCCGGCCGGCGGCGACCTCGGAACCGTCATTCTCTCCGCCGGCATCGGTGTCGGCCAGGCAGGGACTGGTTTCGGCCGCGCCCAAGGAGCCGTTGTGATTCGCGTCTTCGTTCCCATCGAGGAGACCATCGCCATCCGTATCATTATTTCTCGGGTTCGCGCAGACCCAGACATGGGCCTCGATATAATCATTGAGGAAGTCGTCATCGGAATCCGTATCCAGGGGGAAGGTGTTATGATTGTATTCCTCGAGATCAATCAGGCCGTCGCCATCGCTGTCAACGCCGGTATTGGATTCGAGCGGGTCCAATCCGTTGTCAACTTCCCACCCGTCGGGCATGAGGTCGCCGTCGGTATCGGCCACCTGGGGATTGGTCCCGGCCAGGGATTCCTCGTAGTTGGTCAGGCCGTCGCTGTCGGCGTCCACCGCGGCCCCGGGGACCGAGGCATTGGTCGGATTGGTATAAGTCATATACTGGATTTCCCATCCGTCATTCATGGTGTCGCCGTCGGTGTCCGAATTTTTGGGGTTGGTCCCGTTCAAGTATTCGGTCATGTTGTTCGCGCCGTCGCTGTCCGCGTCCAGGTGGTCGTCATCCGCCCGGGGGTCGAGGGTGTTGGTCACTTCCCAGCCGTCGGGCAGGCCGTCGCCGTCGGTGTCCGGGTTACAGGGATCGGTCTCGCCGGCGTCCAAAACATTGTCGTGGTCCGCGTCTTCCACGCCGTCGTTGCGGCCGTCGCCGTCGGTGTCCGCGACCAGGGGGTTCATGCACGCCGTGCCCTCGGGAGAATAAGTCTGGATTTCCTTGAGGTCGGTCTGACCATCGGCATCGGTGTCCGCGCATTTGGGATTGGTGCCGTAGGTTTTCACTTCCGCGTAATCGCCCAGGCCATCGGCGTCGCTGTCAACGGAATCGGGATTGCTCCTGGTGTTCATTTGGGTCCAGGCGCCGCCGCAGACGCCGGTATTGGTTTCGATATTATCCGTCAGGAGATCGCCATCGGTATCCGCGTAAGCGTCGTCCGCGGCATTGGTCGGGTCTGTGCTGGGATATTCCAAATGATCGCTTTTGCCGCCGCCGTCGGTGTCGGCCTTGAGTGGATCGGTGATGAAGCCGTCCGGATGAGAGCAAGTGCCGCCAGGACAGGCTTCGCAGTTTAGACCGATTTCCTCGCAATCCAACAAGCCATCGCCGTCGTCATCCGTGTCGGTATTATTGCCGGTGCCGTCATTGTCGGTGTCCAGCCATTCCGAGGCATTGGTGGGAAACTTGTCCACATTGTCCGCATGGCCGTCAAAGTCGCAGTCCGGGGCGCACTTGCATCCGGTGGCCTCGGTGGCGTCGGACACGCCGTCGTTGTCATCGTCGGTGTCCGCTCCGTCCAGGGTGCCGTCGCCGTCGCAGTCATTCCCGCTGCCCAGCACCAGATCCACCGTCTTATTGCCGCCGGCGGTGACATTGACATTATCTTTTTTAACCTTGGTATAACTGGATTTCATGGCGATGACCGTGTATCCGGTCCCCGCGGGGACCCCGCCGAACATGTAAAAGCCGTCGGAGTCGGTGGTTCCATACATTTTGTTGTCGGCGTCGAACTTGACCTGGACATTGGCGCTGCCGGCGCCGTCGAGGTTGGGCTTGAAGATCCTTCCGCTCACGACCCCGGTCTGGATGCCGTCTCCGCCGCCTTCGGGATCAATCAGACCCGGCACGATGGGGATGGCGCGGACATAATAGGTGTTGACGGTGCCGCCGGTGTTGCACTCGGCCTGGATGATGCCGGGGCTGACCTCATGGGCCGGCCCGTGGATCTCGAGCCGGTAAAGGCTGGTCAGGTCGCTATACTTGCTTTGGCCCACTTTCTTGCCGATCACCGAATAGTTCAATCTTTTGCAGGCGTCGAGCTTGAAATTCTCCGGGATCACCTTGACCGTTTTGGGGTCAACTTGCAGGGTATTGACCGTGTGGGGGTAAATGCTGGAGATCTTCGGATAGAAGCCGTTGTCCCAATCCGCGTCGGGCGGAGAATAAACGGCGGCAACATCGTAATTGCCCGGGGTATAGGAATTCAACTGGCCGCGGTAATAGCCGTTTCCATGATCCTCGATATCGCCGACCTGCATGTCCGGCTCGCCCTGCGAGCCATAGATCCGGATCTCGTCAAGATAGGCGCCGTCGGTGGGCTCGACATAGTCCATGCTGGCGCGCCAGCGGACGATGAATCCATCGTTGAGGCGGAAGCGCGGATCATTATGGAGCTGGATTTTGTGGAAAACCCAGGCCGCTTCGTCCGTGCCTTCAAAGTCCCAGACTTCGGTCCAGGTTTGGCCGCTGTCATCGCTGACCTCGCAGACAAACTCCTGCCCATTGCCATCGGCCATGCTGGCGGTTTTGGTCCAAAAAGTCAGATACACATAGCGATAGTCTCCCAAGTCCAGGGTTTTCTGCACCGAATAGCTGGCGATATTGCCGACACTGGTTGCCGACCTGCCGATGGACAGATATTTGGCGGTGTCATCCGCGCCGGTCCCGCTCATGGTTTTGATTCCCGGAGTGGGCCCGAGCGGATTGACCACCTCGTCATCCCCCGCGGCCGGGGTGTCCAGGATCTGGTCCGAGCCCGTGGAGATCTCGATGGTAAAGGGCTGGCCCTGTCCGACCGGGATGAACTGGAAGTCGTCCCCGCCCGCGGCGCTGTTACAAACGCCATTGGCGCCGCTGTCAATGATTTTGGTTGCGGCGTCCAGGTGGTCGTCCCCGGACAGAGTGGTGTTGCTCACCTTATTGGGTCCGGGAAAGATGCAGGGCTGGGAGGCCTTGCCGTAATTATAAATAAAAAAGTATCCGTCATTGCCCAAGAGCGAGGTCACATCGCGGACGCCGTCCGGCCCGGAGTTGATATAAGCGGGGTAATCCAGGGAGGTCCCGAACGGAACCGTGGGCGGGGTATAGGCTTCAAAGTCTTGCTTATAAATGTTCGTAAAGCCGGTAAGCGTGAAATTATCAAACCAGATGGTGTCATTGGCGTCCAGGTAAAAATAGACATATAAATAGAAGGTATCCTTGTCATAAAACAAATCGTTTCCCGAGAGGTCCAGTTCTTCCCACAGCCAATACCAATTGCTGGCCCCCAGGGGATCAGAAATTTGCAAGTCATCGGGTTCGATGGTCTTGAACGTGGTATATTGGCCATTACGATAATCATAGTATTTGAATTCCACTCTGCTGGTGGTGGGCACGGACTTGCTAGAGTCGTCAAATTTATACTGCAAGCCGAACTTGATCCCATGTTTGCCGGTGATGCAGGGAATGAGCTGGATATAGCAGATGTAGCCGTCCGAGGGAGAGTTAAATTTGAGCGCGCTGGATTCAAACCATCCGTCCTCGGCGTCCTTGACGACATTCGTGGTGCAGGAGACATTGCTCCATTGCAGAGGGGTGCCGCAGGTTTGACTGGTCACGGCGGGATAATTGGAAAAATTATCATACACAATGCCGTCCTGCCGCTCGCCGCCGAGATCGAGGAGCCCGCCGTTGGCCACATCCCGGCTGGAGATCAGCTTCATGAACCGGCTGAAGCCGTAAAGGTAAGCGCTATCGCGGAAATCCGCCACCAGCGGGCTGCCGGGATCGTGGGTAGAGGAATTGAAGGCGGTGAAGATCGGGGCGCTGGGAGCCGGCTGGGCCGCGGCCGGGGTATAGAGCCAGAAAGTGGTGGAGAGGCTGCTGGTGATGCCCTTGGCGGCATCGGCATTGAGGGTTACATCTATGCGGGTGCCGGTGGTCTCGCCCAAGGGCATATGAATCACGCCGCCCACGGCGCCGTCCGGGGCGTCGCCCAGGCCCTTGAATTTGTCCGCGGGCTGTCCCTGGATATAAGTTGATTCGGTGCGGTTGTAATAGAAGCGGCCGGCGCCGGAGGTGATGGTGAAGAGCGGCGCCACGCCGGACTTGGGATAGCCGTTTTCATCGAGCACCCGGACCATGACCGGGTAATAGCCGGAGGTGTTGTACCAGGCGGAATATTTGCCGCCGGTTAAATAGGTGAGCGGCATTACCTTGACCATGGAGCTGACCCGGCCCTTTTGCTGATATTTGGCGGTGGAGAGGATGGTGCCGGTGGCTTTGGTTAGTCCGTCAATGGAGCCGTTCAGGTAAGTGTCATCGCCGGCAAGGCTGGTATTCAGGACGCTATTGACGCCCGGGGCAATGCACAGGGCATAAGGCTGGCCCTGTCCATTAGGGATTTGCTGAACATCATCTCCCGCGGCGGTGGTGTTGCAGACCCCATTGGTCCCGGGGGTGATGGTCTGCCCCACCCGGATGTCGCCGCCCGCGGGAGTGGTGTTGATGACATTGTTCGGTCCGGGCAGGATGCAGATGGCGTCGGGGTATCCTTGGTTGACCGGGATGACCTGGACATCGTCGCTGGCCTTGGCGGTGTTGCACACGCCGTTGGCTCCGGCGCTGATGAAGCGGGTGGGCCGGGTGACGGCTTCGCCGTAGGCCAGGTCGTAATATCCGGCGCGGGCGTGGCCCATGAAATCCAACTGGATGCCGCCCAGCTTGACCTGTCTCGAATCGGAAACATTGTAAGTGGTCCGGACCAGGAGGCTACTCAAGGCATCCAGGTCGAATTCATCGAAGACCCAACTCCCGTTGGTGGTCGCGGTGAGGTCCAGGTATTGCTGCAGATGAGTGGTGGTTTCCTCAAGATCGTAAATCGTGACCACGGCGCCCACATAGCCCACGCCGGCATAGTTGCTTCCGGAGCAGTTTTTGAGCGTGGGGTAAGGACTGCTCGAGACAAAGTTGAAATTGGACACCGCGCCCGCGGTGGCGGTGGATTTGGCCCGGAGCCGGAGATAAGCCAGGTCCTTGAGGGTAACCGACTGGCACGACCCGCCATAGTCTTTGTTGGTGTCGTTGATGTATAAGTAATCGTAATAGGAACTGACGCTGGCCGAGGGTCTTTGGAACTCGGAATGGGTGCCATATTTGACCGAGACCAGTTCAAACAGGCTTTTGTCAAAAGTGATCTTGAAAGAATAGAGCCCCAAAAGGGTGAGGGAGGAATTCAGTTTGAGGGTGACCGTGAACTCGGTCCCGGGCGCGACCGGCGTAGTGGGGCCGACCAGTTCCACATTGGTGGCCGCCCGGCCGGCCAAGCACCAGGTCAGCGCG
>CAIUDS010000500.1 GCA_903897985.1 uncultured delta proteobacterium | reverse complement strand
TGCGGCAGGACCCGGATGTGATCCTGGTGGGGGAAATCCGCGACATGGAAACCGCGGAGATCGCGATCCAGGCCTCGCTTACCGGACACCTGGTCTTCTCCACCCTCCACACCAATGACGCCCCCAGCGCCACCACCCGCCTGATTGACATGGGCATCGAGCCGTTCCTGATCTCCAGCTCCGTGCTCTGCATCATGGCCCAGCGCCTGGTCCGGATCTTGTGCAAGGAGTGCCGCGTGGTCGAGCATCCGGAAATGGAAATGCTCCGGGGCCTGGGCGGCGAGCAATACCTGAATTCCGGAACTTTTTTCCAACCGGGCGGATGTCCCAAGTGCCTGAATACCGGGTATATCGGCCGGAGCGGGATCTACGAAATGATGATGGTGGACGACGAAGTCCGGGCCATGATCAACCGGCGGGCGGACTCGAACGAGCTTAAGCACCTGGCCCGGAAGAAAGGGATGCTGACCCTGCGGGAGGACGCCGTGCTCAAGGCCGCCTCGGGGATCACTTCCCTGGCCGAAGTGCTCCGGGTGACGCAGGAAGATATTATTTAAACTCGGAATTCGGAGTTCGGAATTCGGAATTGGGAAATCAAAAGATGATGTTGAATGCTCTGATTAAAAGTTTGGGTGAAAAGCGAGATCGTCAAGAGTCGGAGAGGGGATAATTTATGAATTATCAATCCCGAATTCCGAATTCCGAATCCCGAATCCCGAACCACGAATAATAGAAATGGCTATCTTTCAATACAAAGGCCTCGATGCGAGAAGCAAACGGGTGACGGGATTGATTGACGCGGACAGCGCCAAGGCCGCGGTGGCGAAGCTCAAGAAAAGCGCGATTTACCCGATCGAGGTTACCGAGACCGAGGAACGGCAAAAAGCGCTGAAGTTCCGGCTGCCCTGGCTGGAAGAGCGGGTGTCGCCGCTCGAGCTCACGGTGTTGACCCGCCAGTTATCCACCCTGGTCGGCGCCGGGCTGCCCCTGGTGCAGTGCCTGAGCGCGCTGACCGAGCAGGTGGAAAACCCCAAGCTCAAGAGCATCATCGCGGAGGTGCGGGGCATGGTCAACGAGGGCTCCAGCTTCGCGGACGCCCTCGCCCAGTATCCGCGGGTGTTCAGCGATTTCTTTACCAACATGATCCGGGCCGGCGAGCAGAGCGGCGCGCTGGAGGTGGTGCTCAAGCGCCTGGCCGATTTCACCGAGAGCCAGAGTCGGCTGCGCGACCAGGTCCTGTTCGCCCTGATGTATCCGGTGGTGATCCTGCTCCTCAGCCTGCTGGTGATGCTGGTCATGTTCACCTATGTGATCCCCAAGATCAGCCTGCTCTTCGAGCAGACCCACCAGACCCTGCCCCTGATCACCAAGATCATGATCACGGTCAGCACCATTATGAGAAAATTCTTCTGGCTCATCGGAATCCTGGCCGGCGCAGCCGTCTACGGCTTTAGGCGCTGGAAGAAAAGCCCGGAGGGCAATGCCCGCTGGGACGAATTCGTGCTCAAGATCCCCCTGTTCGGACAACTCATCCGCAAGCTGGCCGTGGCCCGCTTCGCCCGGACCCTGTCCACCCTGCTCCAGAGCGGAATCCCGCTCCTTAAAAGCCTCGACATCGTCAAGCGCGTGGTCAACAACACCGTGATCGCAAACGCGGTCGCCCGGGCCCATGACAACATCACCGAGGGCGCCAGCATCGCCGGGCCGCTCAAGGCCAGCGGGGCCTTCCCCCCCTTCGTGATCCAGATGATCGCCTCCGGCGAGCAGTCCGGCGAACTCGAGTTCCTGCTCGAAAAAGCCGCGGAGGCCTTTGAGCGCGAAGTCGAGACCACGGTCAACGGCCTGGTCCGCCTGATCGAACCCTTCATGATCCTGTTCATGGCCGGAATGGTCGGACTCATCATCGTCTCTTTCCTGCTCCCCATCCTCCAGCTCACGCAGGGGATCAAGTAAGGTGGAAGATTAAGATGATTAAATGGATTAAACTGATTAAAAACTTCGGCGGGCAGCCGGGCGCCTTTATGCTTTTAATCAATTTAATCGGCTTAATCAAATTAATCCTTCCAATCGTCCAAACCCACAGGGGCCTTGCAGTGAAAAAGGTGATTAAAGAGATTAAATGGATTAAAAGCGTTGGCGGGCGGTGCGGCGCTCTTAACGTTTTTAATCAACTTAATCACTTTATCAATTTAATCTATTGGAGTGGTTTCCAAACCCAGAGGAGGTCTTGATATGAAAAATAGAAATAGCAAGAAGCAGTCCGGCTTCACCCTGATTGAAATCATGGTGGTGGTCATGATCATCGGAATGTTGTCCGCGGTCGTGGGAGTCCAGCTTTTCAGCCGTTATGAAAAAGCCAAGCGTAAAGCCGCCATGATCCAGATCCGGCAAATCCAGGCCGCGCTGGCCAACTATCGTCTGGACAATAACCGGTTCCCCACCACCGAGCAGGGCCTGCAGTCCCTGGTGGAAAGGCCCAATTCCGAGCCGGCGCCTCGGAACTATCCCCAGGGCGGATACCTGGACAGCAATAAGGTCCCGCTGGACCCCTGGGGCAATCCCTATGTCTATTTCTCTCCCGGAGTGAACGGCGAGGAATACACCATCGAGTCCTATGGCGCCGACGGCGCCGATGGCGGGGAGGCCAACAATGCCGATATTGAAAGCTGGCACCTCGAGGACGAGTAGAATTAGCAAAAGGTTTATAGTTTCTGGTTTATGGTTTCTGGTTGATCGCAGAAAAGGAAATCGCGAGCCATGGACCAAAAGGAAGAGGGATGAAACCTTTTGGGAGTAATTCTGGGCATGGCAGTTTTAATTATGCTACCGAGATTACATGCTCGTTTTCTAAACGCACAAAGAAAAGCTGCAATCATCCAAATTCGCCAGCTGGAGGCTGCTCTGGCGAATTATCATTTGGACAACAATGCTTATCCCTCTACGGAGCAGGGATTGCAGGTATTGATTGAAATGCCAAAAATAGAGCCGCTGGCCCAAAATTATCCTAAAGACGGCTATTTGGATAGCGCCAGGGTTCCTCTTGCCCCCTGGGGAAATCCTTATATCTATCATTCCCCTGGAGTTAACGGCGGGGAATATTCGATCGAATCCTATGGCGCGGATGGGGTGAAAGGCGGCGAGGGCAAGAACGCCGACATCCAAAGTTGGCAACGGGAAAAAGCGGACGAGGCCTGCAAGTGAATCTACAAACGCCAACCAGAAACCAGAAACCCGAAACCCGAAACCGCTCCGCGGCCTTCACCCTGATCGAAATAATGGTGGTGATCGCGGTGATGGGCCTGATTGCGATAGTGGTCTATCCCAGTTTCGGTTCGCTGTCGGTCTCGCGCCTGAAGCTGGAGGCGCGGCGGCTCCAGTCCGAGGTCCAGTTGACCTATAACCTGGCCACCATGGAAAAGGCCAATTACCGGCTGGCCTTTGATTTGGAGAGCCAGTGCTACCGGGCGGAGCGCAAGCAGGGCGATGTTTACGAGGCGGCCAAGAACGAGCTCCTGCTCGAGCATTGCCTTCCGGACTCGGTCTGGATCGAGGAATTGGAGATCCTGGACCGCAAGCTCACCCGGACCGGCAACGAATATATTTATTTCAGTCCGTTCGGATACTCGGAGCCGGCCCGGATTTATGTGACCAATGACGCCACGGACAGCAGGTCCGGCTACACCCTGTTCACTCAGCCCGCGACCGGC
The DNA here is from genome assembly GCA_903897985.1 of uncultured delta proteobacterium. GTDB lineage: Bacteria > RBG-13-61-14 > RBG-13-61-14 > RBG-13-61-14 > DRUE01 > CAIYYW01. Next base: position 506 of record CAIUDS010000500.1, on the reverse strand, counting down.
TCGGTGAAGGTCTATGAGGGACTGGTCTCATACAAGGACCTCGAGGATATGCAAAAGCATGAATGAAATCCCCGCCCCGGTGCATGCCTCCCGCCCCGCGGGGAGTGAACCATTCACCATTCACCTTTCACCTTTAACCGCCCCGGCTGGGGGCTTCACCCTGCTCGAGGTGATGGTGGCGATGGCGCTCCTGGCCATGTTCCTGGTGCCGCTCCTGGGCGGGGTGATCAGCGGGCTTTCCAGCATCGAGCGGACTCAGAACCTTCAACTCGCCCGCCAGCTCGCGCTCAACAAGCTGGATGAGGTCCAGATGGAGATCCTTCCGGAAATGGAGTTGGAGCGGGACGGGGATTTCGGACCCGAGCACCCGGAAATCAAATGGCAGGTGATCTTCCGCAAACGGCCGGAACTGGAACTGCTCGAACAGAATATCGCCGGACTCCTGGCCATGGAAACGGTGGTGACCGTGGCCTGGATGGAGGCGGGCGAGGAAAGGACCCTGGTCC
>CAIUDS010000499.1 GCA_903897985.1 uncultured delta proteobacterium | reverse complement strand
TCCGAGATACCGCCAATGGGAGGACTTCATCAAGCAGCGGGAAATGGACGCGATGATCACTCCGGGAAAGATTTAGCATCTGAATGGATATGGGAGAGGGCATCGTCAAAAAGCCGTCCCTGCTTAGGTTGTTCCTGGAATTCCTGAAGCTGGGCGCGACCGGCTTCGGCGGGCTGGCCATCATCGCCTATATCCAACGGGACATCTGCGAGAAGCGGAAATGGCTGGACCCGGAAACATTTGCGCACGGCCTTGCGCTGGCGCAGGTGATTCCAGGCTCTCCCACCACTCAAGTGTCGGCCTATGTGGGGCTCAAGTTGCGCGGGATTCCGGGAGCGCTGCTCAGTTTCGTCGCTTACAATCTTCCGGCCTTCATGCTGATGCTGGGCTTGACTTATCTTTATGAGCGCGTGCATGACCTGCCCAAGGCGGTCTCAATCTTTGCCGGGCTCCAGGTCGTCATCATGGCCATCATCCTCCATGCGGTCTGGACTTTTGCGCGGTCATTCCTCAAAACCCCCCGCCAGTTCTCCATTGCCGCCGTCGCCCTGGTCTGGTCCGTCCTGAAAATTCATCCCATGATCGTAATCATTTTCTCCGCCCTGCTCGGCCTGTTCTGGTACCGGGGCCAGCCGTTCCAGGCCGCGGAGAGCAGGCAGAGCAAACCTTCATACGGCTATAAAACCATCCTCATCCTCCTGCTGGTCCTGGCCGGATGGTTTGCCGCGTTTTTCTTTTTTGACCGAAAAATGTTCGAGCTCGCCTTTGCCATGTTCCGGGTGGACCTGTTCGCATTCGGGGGCGGATACGCCGCGATCCCGCTCATGTTCCACGAAGTGGTTACCCGCTACCATTGGCTGGATGCCAAAACCCTGATGAGCGGGGTGGCGCTCGGCCAGGTCACGCCCGGCCCGGTCATCATCACCGCCACTTTTATCGGCTATTTGTTCCAGGGCCTTGCGGGCGCGTTGGTCGCCACCATCAGCATCTATGCCCCCTCCCTCCTGATCCTGATCGCCGCGGTCCCATATTTCGACCGGCTGCAAAACAACCCCTATTTCAACCGCGCCATCGGCGGCGTACTCTGCGCGTTTGTCGGGCTCCTGGCCTGGCTCGCCTACAGTTTCGGCGCCAAGGTTCCCTGGGACCCGGCGGGCGTCATCTTGGCCGCGGCCGCCCTGCTCGCGTTGTTGCTCAAGGTCGAAACCGTCTGGGTGGTTTTGGCTGGGATTATCGTGTCATTCCTCTGGTCCTGAGACTTCTTGCATTTGCAATAGAAAGAAAGTAATAGTAATAATTAGGGTGAAAAAAATCCGGAGGAGTGTTATGAGGAACAGCCGCAAGTGGAATAAGTTGCTCGTCATCCTGCCAACCCTTTTGGCCATAGCCCTGATCATGCTCCCGGCCGCGATCGCCTTTGCCCGCGCGGGCGGAGGTGAAAACTATGACGGGGGCGGGGGCGGCGGGAGCAGCGGAGGCGGTGGCGGGGGCAGCCCTGGCGGCGGGGACGGCGGTTTGTTCGCGATCCTGTTTGCGCTGGTGTTTTCGCGTCTGCCCTGGCCGCTCAAGTTGATCGGCTTGATCATTATCATTGTGGTGATTGTGGCGGCCTCCAGGCGCAAGAAGCAGATCGCGTCCGGCGCAGCCAAGCCCGGGGGGTCGCCCCTGGACAAGCTGATCAGCGCGGTGGAGGGGACCCCTTCCGCGCCCGCGCAAACCTATGCCCCGGCGCCGGCGGCAATCCCGCGCATTGATATGGAGGCGGAGCTTGAAGAGTTGAAGAAAAAGGACCCCAACTTCAGCAAGCAGCAGTTTGAAGACCTGGCCTCGACGGCCTTTTTCAAGATTCAGGACGCTTGGAGCAGGCGCGAGATGTCCTTGGCGCAGGCCTTTGTCAGCCCGAGTCTGCTGGGGAGGTTCAGCGCGCAATTGGACGGTTTCAAGCGCGAGGGAAAAATCAACAAGATTGACAAGCTTGCGGTCGGTTCGGTGGAGATCGCGGAGATCGCGCATGACGGCGGCAACGATTATGTCACGGTCCAGATCAAGGCTTCGGCCGCGGACTATGTCATTGACGAGCGGACCAAGCAGATCGTTTCCGGCTCCACCAATGTAACCCCCTTCACCGAATATTGGACCTTCCTCCGTTCCGACGCGGTCAAGACTTCCGCCGGCTCCGCGGAACTCGTGTCCAAACATTGCCCCAACTGTGGCGCGCCCATGAATGTCAACGCGGTGGGCAAATGCGAATACTGCGGCTCCGAGCTGACCTCCGGCGCCTTTAGTTGGGTGTTGAGCGAAATCACCCAGGCCTCGGTCTGGAAGCCGAGGGCGGTGGCGAAGCGGCCGGAGAATGTGTCGCCGCTCGCGGGCGAGCGCTATGTGCTGGGGCTGGTCAAGTGCCCGCAGTGCGGGGCCAATGTCCAGGACATCGCCGGCATCACCAACGAGAAATGCTGGCGGTGCGGGGCAACGGTGACGACCGAGAAATAATTATTGCTCAAGGTTTTGCGGAAGATCCGGTGGTGAAAGTCCAGGAATAGTTTGAAGCGATTGGCTTGCCTTGATAGTCGTTTTCGCTTGTGGTCAGGCAGTGGCCGCTGTTGCCGAACCGCTCGCACCCGGGATGATTGGTCAAATCGTAGATGCCGGTGGTAAGAGTGACCGTGTAGGTTGCGCCGGGGGCCAGGGGATCCTTCGGAATGAAAGTCGAGACATTGGTTGCGTCCAGGCCGTAATTCTTCACCTGCCCATCCACCGCTTTTCCGTCCGGACCGGCCACGATAAAGGTCGAGGAATTGACGGTCCGGGAAATTTTGCCGGCGCTGAAAAAGACCGTGATCGGGGAATCCGGATCGGCCGAGACCGCTCCCGCTTCCGGAAAAGTGCTGACCATCAGCGGCGGCGCTTCATTTTTGTCGAGCATCCGCCAAAGGATTTCCCAATATTTCGCGACCACGGTGGCGCTGAAATCAATTCCGCCCGGCGCCGAATAAATATGGTCCATGGTCCAGGCGATTTTTTTGCGGTCGCTGTCCCAATAATGCCAGACCAGCACCCGCTCGGCCGTGGTCGCGGCATGGAGGAGTTTATTGCCGAGGATGATTTCTTTACGGCTGTAATCGAGGCCCATGCTCGAGAAGATGGCGTAAAGGTCGTCCGTCGGAATATAATATTTGGGCACATCCTTCCAGCGGTGGAACCGGGCGATCAAAAGGAACTCCGGCACCACATCGGTATCCAGGGTCAGGGTGGCCGGGTCCATTTTCGCGGCCAGCGGCAGGAAAATTTCATCATAGGCCCCGTCTTCCGTGGTGTGCGCGGCCACGCCCATGAGATGCGCGATCAGGTCCTGGCAATGCCCGTCAAACGGCTGCGGACAATGAGCCCGGATATAGGCCAGGTAGCCGTTGAAAAAAGGCGGCCAGTGCGCGAACTCGCCGTAGTCAGGTTTTTTCCCATATTCCACCGTGTAGCGGAGGGCGAAGCCGGTGTCCGGAAACACCGTGCCGGTCAGAACCATTTCGCGGTGGGCCTCGAGGAAATTCTTCAGCTCCGGGTCGGAAACCTTTTCCAGCGCGGTCTCGGTCATGAACTGGTGCGTGCTCATGCCCGCGGCAAAGGCGGGGCTGGCGACCGCACCGACAATAAGCGCTGCCAGGATGATCTTTTTCACAAAATTCTTTTCCTTGGTATCCAATGGTAACTCCATCAACCCTCGCCTCAAAAGCGATCAACGAACCTTGATCTTGAGGGCATGCGCGAGCCAGCCCAGCCCCAGGTCGCGCAGCCGCGCGTTGAGCGGCCCGAACACGCCCTTGCGGGTCAGGGCATAAGTGATGGACATGGGCGGGATCGGGCAGCCCGGGATGAAGGTCCCCAGGCTCCGGTGGGTGGCGGCGCAATCCCCGACCACGATGGTTTTTTCCGGCGTAAGTCCCGCGGGTATGGTCTGAATGGTCTTGCCCACGATAAAAGTATAGCCCTCCAGGCCCTTCCATTTTCCGGATATAAACCACCGGTCCAGCGAGCCCCGGATCATGCCCAGGCACCCCTCCGGACAGGCCAGCTCGCGGCCGACCAGGAATTTGATCGAGGCGGGAAAACCGGAAAGCGCGGACTGCGGCCGGATCAATTTCGTCCGGCGCTGCTCGAGCAGCTCGGCGCCGCGCAGATCAATCTCGTCCAGCGCAAGCGGGCCGATTCCCTTTTCCGCCAGATAGACCAGGTGCGGGACTTCTCTCGGGTCATACCCCATCAGATGGCAGGACACGCTGTCCACCGCAACGCCGTTCGCGCCCGCGACCATGACCTTGAGCGGGACCGGCTCCGCCTGCATGGGTCCCTGGCCCTGGCCGGCCATGATCGCGTCCGCGATCACGAAGTCGGGCGCGCGGGCCCGGTAGAGGTCCGCGATTTTTTTGTGGATGTTATAGTGGTGGTTGGTCAAACGGTCTTTGGCCAGGAGCAGGCCGACCTGGTTCTTGACCGAAAGCGTGACCATCGCATACATGTTGACCTTGAGCTTGGGCAGGCTCAAGAAAAAATCCGCGTCCATCAGCTTTTTGGGCAGGGGGAACCGGTCTTCAATCAAGGCGTCCGAAATTTTTACCTCGACCCGGGGCTCGTCGGCCAGATACAAAGGTTCGGCAAATCCGCGCAGATAGGGCAGCACGCCCATGGCCAGAAAACCCGATTCCGACGGCCCCACCAGGCAGTCCTCGCCCACCCAGATTCTGCTCGCGCCCAAATCCTTGAGCGCCCGAACCACCCCGCCCACCAGTTCCGGCTGGGTGTTGATGCCCAGGTTCAACGGCGGCCGCGCCGGATAGACGAAGCTGGGCTTCACAAACACGGTTTTGCCCTGGATGCGCGAAACCTCCGGCCCCAGGATTTCCCGGACTTTGGTGCGGATTTCTTCCAACTGGTATCCGGCCTGATCAACAATATGGACAACCGGCTTCATTTCCCCGGGTTGATAATAGCCACAATCGGCGCGCTCGGCAAAATATGGATTTGCCAATTAGCGGTGATAACATAAAATTATAAACAATCTTTGGCGGGCAAAGGGGTTCCAAATTGTAAATTGTGAGCAAGGCGGTGATTTTATTTTTCTAACCGAGGGAGGTATCGGATGAAGTATTTTCGAAGCATGGCGTTGATGATGTCGCTGATTTGGTTCTGCGCCTTGGCGGCGCGGGGCGAGCAGGTTTTTCCCTATCTGCCCGGCGCGGCCTGGCCGGTCATGCGCGGCGATCTGCAAAACAGCGGCCGTGGACAGACCGGCAAATGGGAGCCGTCTCCCGACGCGATCAAGGAAGTCCGACGGTTCCACACCGGCAACGGCATCTTCTCCACTCCGGTGATCGGCGACCGGGAGCGGATTTATGTTGGGAGCGCGGATCATTATTTTTACGCGCTGGATCCGGTCACGGGAAAACTGCTCTGGAAGTTCGATGCTCAGGAATTGATTGATTCCGCGGCGGCCTTGTCCGCGGACCGGCGGGTCTATGTTCCCGCGGGCGGGGCCATTTATGCGCTGGACCTGGAGGGTCATCCGCTCTGGAGTTTCGATGTCACCGACCACCGGCCGCCCGGACTCTACACCTTCGGCACCAACTTCTGGTGGGAAGGCAATGTGGTGCTGGGGCCGGACGGCAACCTCTACGCGGGCAATGATGATTTCTTTTTCTACAGCTTCTCCCCGGAGGGAAAATTTCGCTGGGCGCGCCGCACCGGGTTTTTGATCTGGTCAGTCCCGGCCTTTGGTCCGGATGACATTATGTATTTTGCCGGGTTTGACATGCGCCTCTATGCGCTCGAGCGCGAGACCGGAAAACTCAAATGGAAGAAGAATTTGAAAAACGCTTTGGTGGCTTCTCCCGCGCTGGGACCGGACGGCACTATCTTTCAGGGGAGTTTTGACGGCGCCCTCTACGCGCTGAATTCGGTAAGCGGCCGGCTCAAGTGGAAATACCAAACCGATGACCATATTTATGCGTCCGCGGCCCTGGATAGCCGTGGCCGGGTCTATGTCACCTCGGCGGACGGGTTTCTTTATGCCCTGGATGCGAACACCGGCGCTGAACGCTGGACCTATTACACCGGCGACGCGGTGCGGTCATCGCCGGTGCTCGGGCCGGATCCTGAAGGCAAAGCCGAATACCTCATTTATTTCGGGGGCGGGCAGGGCGAGGTTTTCGCCATTGACCCCGAGGGGAAACGGCGTTGGTCTTTCAATACCCTGGCCATGACCGGTCGAATTGACTATCCCAACCTCAACGCCTCTCCGGCCTTGGGCCGGGACGGGATCGCCCTGGCCAACGCCAACGGCGATGTCTTCTATATCCCGTATCAATACTATTTGAAGCCGGACGCCAAGGGCATCAGCCGCGATCCTTCGGACGGCTTCGGCGCGGAAGGCGCGCATTGGCATTATGTCAGTCCCGGCGGCTTGATTGACCAACAACCGGAATCCGAATCCGTTGCCAAAGAAACGCGGCTGATGCATCCCTTCCAAGCCATCATTGCCCGCTTGATCGTGCGCGAGAATGGAAGGACCATTCGGGCCAAACTGGTTCCCGGTTCCGGCCGGGTGCAAGCCGAGCCCGCAGCTGATTTCAGGATTGCTCCCATCGGCGATGGCAAAACCTTGTGCATTATCCCGGAGCAGGGACTCGATCCAGGCAAGGAATATCTTTTTCATTTAACCGCTTCCTATCAAGGCCGCGGCGGGCAAGCCGGAAAAGTTTCCGCTACGCTCAAGCTCCGCGTGGCTGAGGCTGGCGTCTCCAATCCGCTGATGAGCCCGGGCAATCCTTCTTTTGCCATCACCCACATGTCGTTTGCGCAGCCCGCGATAGTCCCCAGCCTCGACCAGATCGGGATCGCGGTCATGCGCATCCCCTTCACAGTGGTGGAAACCGATCCGGCAAGAGGAACTTTTGTGGCCTGGTCGGTGCAGAAATGGGGAGCAAGCGCCGGCGGGGAAGAGCAGGGGATCCCGGACTCGCGCAGCCTGTTCTACGCCTTTTCCGGAAAAGTGCAGGGAGATTTTTTCGAGCTGGAGTCGCGCAACTGCTTTTTCGAGGAAAGCTCGTTTCCCTTTCCGCTTGATCTACTACGGTTCTCGGGCAGGATCGCGCTGGACGGAACCGTGGAAAAAGATGCGTCGCTGCTGGCCGAGTTGGATCCGCCCGGTATCCTCAACGCCCTGAATATGCTCAGCGTTTCCAGCGAGGCGGACGCGAGCGGCCAAAAGAAATATGTAAGCAGCACCCTCTCGGGCGGGGGCGACAAAGGCTTTGCCCAGGCCCTCATGGTCAGCGGACCCACAGTCCTGGGATATATCGCCGACCGCGTCTGGCGAAAATGGGGGTTTTACAACGACCAGGGCAATTTTGTGGGCGCCGGCACTTTCCGGATCGAGCCGCCGGCCGCGCCAACCCTCGTTGCCAACGAGGTCAAGGTAAAGAAATTTGAATATGATCCCCGCAAAAAGGAACTCGTGGCCGAGGCCGAAATCCCGGACGCGGACCAAAAGATGATCGCCCTGGCGATCCTGCTGGTGGATAAAAACACCGGCCGGCCGGTCCCGATCAATTACAACACCTCCATGACCAGGCAACGCCTGGGCAACGACCTCAAAAGAACGACGCTCAAGGTTCCGGCGGGCCTGCGGCGAGGAAGTCTGCGGGCATATCTGATGGCCGACCTGACTCCGGTGAAAATGATCGAGTTCTGAAAATACTCGTAATATTCAACTATAACGATAATACATTAAATGCGGGCTCCCCGCCTTGAAGCCGGGCCGGGTTTATGCTATTTTTAGTAATGGTAAATGCCCGAGCCGTTGCAAATAGAAAAGGTAATGTTGATCTTCCCGCCCCTGCGCATGTCCACCGTGGGGGACAAGATTGTCTGCCCGCCCATGGGATTGGCTTACCTGGCCTCCATGATCCGGGACCGCTATGAGGTGAAAATTCTGGACGCCACGGCGTTGGGCCGGGAACAGGAACGATCCGTATCCTGGAATTTTTTTGAATACGGGCTGAGCGTGGATCAGATCGTGGCGGAGGTTGAAAAGTTCGCGCCCCAAGTGGTGGGGATTTCCTGCCTGTTCTCCTTCCATTTTTTGGTCATAAAGGAACTGTGCGAAAGGATCAAGAACATTTCCTCCCGGATCGTAACCGTGACCGGCGGCACGCATCCCAGTTTTCTTCCGGAGGCCAGCCTCCGGAGCGCGCCCGGCCTGGACTTCATCGTGCTGGGGGAAGGCGAGGAAAGTTTTCCGGAACTGCTGAAGGCCCTGGAAAAAGGCTCGGGCTTCGAGCAGATTGACGGCCTGGCCTGGCGGGAAAACAGTTCGGTCCGGATCAACCCCAAGACCCGGTTTATTGAAGACCTCGACCGCATCCCCTTCCCCAGCCGGGATTTGCTGCCCATGGAGAAATATTTCGAGATCAATGTCCCGTTCATGTTCTATTCCCGGAGCCCGAGAAACACTTCCTTTCTAACCTCCCGCG
>CAIUDS010000498.1 GCA_903897985.1 uncultured delta proteobacterium | reverse complement strand
GTTCAAGCGATAATATAAATCCCGTCGAAACCTTCCTTTCTCAATCTCCGCGGCCAGGTCGCGGTTGGTGGACGCAATGATCCTGACATCGGCTCCTCTGCGCTCGGTGGATCCGAGCCGGAAATATTCGCCTTCCTGAAGCACCCGGAGCAATTTCGCCTGGATCGGAAGCTCCAGTTCGCCGATCTCATCGAGGAACAAGGTTCCGGCATTGGCCTTTTCAAAAAATCCGGGCGTGGCGCTGGTTGCGCCGGTAAAAGCTCCTTTTTCGTGGCCGAAAAATTCCGAGGAAAAAAGTTCGGAGGCAAAAACCCCGGCATTGACCGCGATGAACGGCTTGTCCCGGCGCGGGCTGATCTGGTGAATGGCGCGCGCGACCAGTTCCTTGCCGGTCCCGCTTTCGCCCCAGATCAGGACATAATTTTCGCTTTCCGCGATCTGCTCGGTCTTCTGGAGGATTCGGAGGAAATTTTTATCCTGGGTGACGATTTTTTTAAAGGCGTCTTTGTGGCGGACGCCTTCCAGGCGGACCTGGTCCCGGAGCTGGATCACTTCGTTGCGCAATTGCGCCCGCTCCAAGGCGCGCTCCAGGGTAAGCATCAGCCGTTTATTGTCCACCGGCTTGCACAGGTAATCATAAACGCCGATCTTCATGGTTTCCACGGCCAGCTCCACATCCTCCACGCCGGTGAGAATCACCACCTCAATCTCCGGGTGGCGCTCGCGGACATACTTGAGCACTTCCTTGCCGGTCACCTCCGGCATATCCATATCCAGGAGGATGAGGTTAAAATTTCCGGAATCAATCAGTTCAAAGGCTTTGGTGGAGTCGGAAAGCACCTCCACTTCAAACTTGCGGGCCTGAGCCAGGAAGACCTTGAGGTAGTTGAGCACCGATTTATCATCGTCAATGACCAGGATTTTATTCACCGGGCTGTCCTTTGGCGGGTAAATGATAAGTAAAGGTGGTCCCTTGGGCCGGGTCGCTTTCCACCTCAATCCGGCCATGGTGTTCCTCGATGATGCCGTAAGTGATGGATAGACCCAGGCCGGTGCCTCCGCTTCTCTGCTTGGTGGTGAAGAAGGGGTCAAAAATTTTCCGCTTGACCTCCTCGGTAATTCCCGGGCCATTGTCGGAGATGGCAATGCGGACGCTTTTTCCGCCGTCTTCATTTCGGGTGATGATCCGGATGGCGCCCTCGGGCCGGTCGGCCAGGGCCTCCGCGGCATTGATCAGGGTGCCCATCACCACCTGCTCCAGTTTGATCGGGGAGCCTTGGACCCGGGCCAGGTTGGGGTCAAGGTCTTCTTCAACCTTCAGCCGTTTGATCTTGTTGTAGAGCAGGCGCTGACAAATCCGGGCCACCTCGTTCAGGTCAACCTCCTCATCCAGCCGGCCTTCATCCCGGCGCGCAAAGGTTTTCAGGTCCGCGATGATATTGCGGATGCGCTCGGCGCCCTTGGCGATGTCATTGAGCAGCACCGGGAGATGCTCGCGGAAAAAGAAATATTTGAGCCGGGCCAGGGTTAAATCCGGATGGCTGACCGCGTATTCGTCCAGGATCGGGAAGATTCCCTCAAAGGCTTCCTTGAAAATGTGGATATTGCCCAGGATGAACTGGACCGGATTGTTGATCTCGTGAGCGATGCCGGAGACCAGTTGACCCAAAGAAGCCAGCTTCTCCGATTGCACCAGTTGTTTTTGTTTCTCCAGTAATTTCAGATTGGCTTCGGCCAGATCCTCGGATTTTTTCTGCAGGATGCCCCGGGTCTCAAACAGCTCTTTTTCCCGCACCCGCAGTCCCTGGACAATGGTAGAGCTCATAAAGATTGTGGTGAAGAGGGTGGCGGTCAGCACCAGGCAGACCACGCCCACATAAAGCCAATTCCCCTGAGAATCTCCCGGAAAAAATTTCACCAGATGATAATGGGGGATCACTCCGAAGTACTCCAGCGCGACAAAGGCGCTGAAGAGAACCACCGCGAGCAAGCCCTGGAGATAAACCTCGGCGCGGGAGAGCAGAATGCTTCCGATGATGGCGTGAAAAAGATAGAAAAAAATGAAGGGATTTTCAACGCCGCCGGAAAAATGGATCAGCAGGGTCATGCTCAGGAGGTCCAGGCTGATCTGGAGGTTGGCCTCAAATCTCACGGTTCCGATGCCCTCCTCCGAGGACTTTCTCAGGAAGGCGTGGAAAAAATAGAAAGCGAAATTGTAAATAAAAACTCCCAATCCGACCAGGAGGATGGAAGTGATCGGGAGCGCGACCTTGAAAACCTTGTCGGCCAGGACCACCGTGAAAATCAACCCGATTAAAAAGATCCAGCGGAGCCTGATAAACCACTTGATCCGTAAAAAAAGCTCTTCCTCCCTGAACGAAGAATATGGCACTTATTCCGCCCTCCTTTGTGGATGAACCGTATGCCGTGAACCGCGCGCGCTTAAATTGGTCTTCTTAATTCCAACCCCATTTGAATATAGAGCATCAGCGAATTTTAGTCAAGAATTACCGGCTGCGCTTTCGCGGTTATTTTTAAAGATCCGCTTTTTACCTTTGCATTCCCATCTGAAGCAGGCGGCGCCTCAGGTAACCATCCAGGCTCGCATAAGCAAACCGGATGGGAACCGTGGCTTCCGCGGACAGTTGGATTTTTTGCAGCCGCTGGAACCGGAGAAATTTGCCGGGAACCGGCCAGGCCGTTTGCTCATTGCGGGCCTTTTCCAGGTCTTGCGGGGAGATCCCCATCAAGGCTGACAATTCGGCGCGGATTTTTTCCGGATCCGAGGGCATGGAATGACCGAGTTCTTTTCCCAGTCGGACCAGAACCTCGGCGGTGGTTTTCCCGGCAACGGGATGGTCGGCTCTGTTTACGGCCCGGAGTTGGCGGTCAAAGCTGACGATGGTTCCGCTGGTTTCAGCCAGGGTGGACGCGGGCAGGACCACCTGCGCCAGCTTGGCGGTTTCGGTCAGGAATTGATCCACCACCACCAGGGCCTCCAGCTTGCCCAGCAGCCGGTCCGCTTCGGGATCGCAATATGGATCTTCCAGAATGACCAGGGCGCCTTTCAGCTTTCCGGAAGCAAGCATTTCTGAAAAACCTTTTCGAGCTTTCCCTGAAAACCGGCCCGGGTCTATCTCCCAGCTCCCCGCCACTTTCCGCAGATAGTCGGTATCGTTCAGATCAATTCCGCCCGGCAATTGGTTTTCCCTCATCCCGGCCAGTCGGGCTCCTTCGGAGTTGCAGTCCGCCTGGAGCAGCAGCAATCCGCTGCCGGGCCGGGCCAGATGTCCGGTAAGAAGCAGGATTTGCGCCAGAATCGGCAGATCATCCGTGGCTCTTTCGATGGTTTCATCCAGGTCATAGATTGCCACCAGGTTCCGGGCCCCGGCAATCAGCTCGGCCAGCTCTTCCAGCCGGCCCGGGTCAACTCCGGCGATTCTCGCAACCTCGTCCAAACTGGCGCTTTGCAGAGATTCCCGCAGCGAATTCAGTTCCTGGCCATCAAGGCCCGGGATCGGCGGTTGGATCTGAGCCCGGTCAAGGATCCGGCGCAATACCCCTGCCAGCAAAATCCCCATGGCGCCGCGCCGGGGATCCAGCCACAATTTTGACGAATGCGCCAGATCCGTATTGTTGGAATTGAGCACCACCACCCGGCCGCCTTTTCGGGCGGCCCGCCGAACTTTCATTCCCAAAACCGGATGGGTCGAGGAAGGATCCGCTCCCACCACCAGCACCAGGTCCGCGGAATAAAGGTCATCCTGCCGGCAGGTGGAAACGGTTTCGCCCATAATCTCATCAAGGTCGCGCCGGGGACCGCCTCTGCGGAATTGGCCGAAACTTCCGATCAAGTTGGCGCCCAAGCCGCCCCGCGCCAATCTTCCGGTAAGATAACATTCTTCCAGGGTCATTCTCGGAACCGCCAGAACCGCGACCGAATCCGGGCCATTTCTCTTTTGGGATTCCTCCAGAATTCTCGCCGCAAACTTGAGGGCTTCCTCCCAACTGGACTCCCGCAGTTCCGTTCCCCGCCGGATCATCGGACGGGCAATCCGATCCCGGCACTGAATCAGACCGGTTCCAAACCGGCCTTTATAACATAGGTCCCCTTCCCAGATCCCGGCGCCGGCCGGAGATTTTGCCCAGAGCAGACCGTCGGTCACCACATTCAAATCCAGGGCGCAGCCCAAAGAGCAGAATCCGCACACCGACGGAACCCGCTCGGATTTCCAGGGGCCTTGCCGGCCGTAAGGAAGTTTGGCCGTGAGCGCGCCGGTGGGGCAGGTCTCCACGCAGGCTCCGCAGGAGATGCAGGGGCTTTCGATCAGAGGCCTTCCCAGGGCCGGCTTGATCACCGTGGTAAATCCCCGGCCGACAAAGCCGAACACCGAGAGGTCCAGGATTTCCGCGCAGGTGCGAACGCACCTTCCGCAAAGAATGCATTTATTCGGGTCCAGGGTGATGAGCGGATGGCTGGCGTCCACCTTGTGCCGACGCACCGCGCCGGAAAGCCGCAAGACCTCCACATTATAGCGGGTGGCGTAGTCGCGGAGCAGGCATTCAAACTGCGCCTGGCACCCGCACTCCAGGCACCGCTGCGCCTCCGCTTTCATGTCCGGCTCGGAAAGACTGAACTCAAACTCTTTGAAATCATGCTTCCGTTCCAGGGGCTCGCGCTCGGGCAGATGATGCCTCGGGCTTTTCTTAACCTCGTCAAACATCCGTTCCGGGATGGTCCCGAAAAGGTCCCGCCGGCTCACAAAAGCGGCTTGGGTTTTTTTCAATTCGCCCGTGGCCAGATATTGGTCAATGGCCATGGCCGCGCGCCGGCCCTGAGCAATGGCGTCAATCACCACGGAAGGCCCGAGCACCACATCGCCTCCGGCAAAGACCCCGGGCACGCTGGTGACCATGGTCACCTCTTCCACTTTAATGACGCCGCCTCTTCCGAGAGCCGGCCTCAGGTTTTCGGCTTCTTGCTTGATCGGGTCCGGGTCAATGCCCTGGCCGATCGCGGCAAAGACAAAGTCGCACGGGTATTCAAACTCCGAGCCTTTGATCGGAACCGGCGAGCGCCGGCCCGAGGCGTCCGGCGCGCCCAGCTCCATCCGGATACATTTCAGGGCTTTCAGCCTGCCGTTTTGAGAGATCACCTCGATAGGCGCGGCCAGGATTTCCAGCTTCGCGCCCTCTTTTTCCGCGGCGTCAACCTCCTCGTGGTGCGCCGGCATTTCCTTCCGGGTCCGGCGGTAAAGGATGGCCACCTCGCTCGCGCCCGAGCGGAGCGCGGTCCTGGCCGCGTCTATTGCCGAGTTCCCGCCGCCGACCACCACCACTTTTCCATGCAATTTTCGCGGCCCTTTGAGCACCGAGTCGCGCAGGAAATCCAACCCGGACTCAATTCCCTCCGCATCCTCTCCCGGGACCTCCATTTTTTTGCCGAGCGGAGCTCCCAGGGCCAGGAACACCGCGTCAAACTTGTCTTTTTCGCGCAGACTCGCAATCGTGAAATCTTTTCCGAGCTTTCTCCCGAGCGCGACCTCCACTCCCAGACCCAGGATTTCGGAGATCTCCCGGTCCAGCTCGGCCTTGGGAAGGCGGTATTCCGGAATTCCCCACCGGAGCATTCCGCCCAGGGCCGGCATGGCCTCAAAAATTTTTGCCTGGTGCCCGAGCAGCGCGAGGTAGTATGCGCAGGAAAGCCCGGCGGGTCCGCCGCCGACGATCGCGACCTTTTTGCCGGTTGCCGGCTTTTTCTCCGGAAGCGATTTCTTGCGGTCCCCTGCTTCCGCGACAAATCTTTTCACGAAATTTATTCCGACCGGCTCGTCCACCAGGTTGCGCCGGCAATTGACTTCGCATTTCCGCACGCACACCCTTCCGCAAACCACCGGCAGCGGATTTCGTTCCTTGATCAGGCTCAGGGCCTGATCGTAATGGCCCAGGTCCGCGAGGGAAACATACCCCTGAACATCCACCCCGGCCGGGCAGGCGACCTGTCCGGGGCAGAGGCAGTCCGCGTAATGGTCGGAGAGCAGAAGTTCCAGCGCGGTTTTTCTCGCGTATTGAATCTTTTCACTGTTGGTGGTCACTTCCATTCCGTCCCGGACCCGGGTAGTGCAGGAAGGCACCATTCCTCGGGCGCCTTTGACTTCCACCACGCATAAGAAGCATGACCCAAACGGCTCCAGCTTCGGGTCATAGCAAAGGTTGGGGATGTCGTCCAGACCCTGCTCCTGGACCACTTGCAGGACGGTCTGACCGGGCCG
>CAIUDS010000497.1 GCA_903897985.1 uncultured delta proteobacterium | reverse complement strand
GGATTGGTCTTGGCCGCGAGCGCATTTCCCATTATGCCGGGGCCATTCATGCCCTGAGCCCGCTCTCAACGCTCGGCCGCGGTTATGCCATTGTCCGCGACCGCGCCGGCGGGAAAATCATCAGCGACACGAAACAGGTTGAATTGGGAAACCTGCTCGAGGTCATCCTGCACAAGGGTGAGTTGAGCGCGAGGGTGACGGAGAAACAGGAAAAAAATCGTTGGGAGGATTATGAACCGGAACAAGACAAGGACAAATAGCTTATTAAGGCTGAGCCTCGGATGGACTTTGCTGGTCCTCTGCCCCGGGTTCGCGCTTGGCGAGGATCAAAGTTCATTCCGATGTTTTCCCGAAAATGAGGGCAAGTGTGTCATCGAGCAGGGAAGGGCCGGCGCGGTCATCTTGAACTTGCAAGAACCGGCTCAATCCGTGAAGGGCGAGATTTGGGGAAAGCCGGCGCTTTTCAAAAATATAAACGAAAGCGGAAAAGTCTGGCTGGCATATCTGGGTCCGGACCGAGTCCAGCTTCCCGGGGAATACCTGCTCAAGGTAAAGATCAAGGACCCGGCGGGGAAAACCCGCGAGTTTTTTAAGGCAATCCGGTTGCGCGAAAAAAATTATCCCGAAGAGAAATTGACCTTGCAGGAAGAACCCTATACGCCCGAGTTATTGGCGCAGATCACGAAGGACAATAATGCCTTAATCGCGGCCATGAGCGCAATTAACCCGGTCTGTTATTGGGACCCGGGGTTTGTCCGGCCGGTCCCAGGCGATGTGACCAGCCCGTTCGGCACGAGGCGGATCATCAACAATTCCCCGCGCAGCCCGCATTTCGGAACGGACTTCAAGGCTGCGGAGGGCGATGAGGTCCACGCGGTCAACAACGGCAAGGTGTCCATTGTCTATCAGGGATATCTGACCGGAAACAGCTTGATCATTGACCATGGCTGCGGGCTTTACTCCGTCTATTTCCACCTTTCCGAGATCATGGTCAAAACCGGGGACATGGTGAAAAAGGGTCAGACGGTGGCCAAAGCCGGCATGAGCGGAAGGGCCTCGGGACCGCACCTCCATTTTTCCCTCCGGCTCGACAATACCTATATTGATCCCGTCGCGCTTTTTGAAATTTCTCAGCAGGTGGATCAGGAACTTTCCGGCGCCAACCCCAAAATCAGTCCCTAGTCGGCAAATAAAAATGAACAGACATCCCGCAAAATTCTCAAACCGGAGAGCGCGCGAGCAAAGTTTAATCATGCCCAAAGAACACGCGCGTCTCCATGCAGTCCTCTGTTACCCCAACCGCTATTCCGTGGCCATGGCCAATCTGGGTTTCCAGCGGGTATATCAACTCCTGAACCAGGCCGAGGGGATTTATTGCGACCGCGCTTTTTATCCGGACCCGCAAGACGAGCCGCGGTATTTGCATGACGGCGCTCCGATTCGCGGCCTTGAAACCGGCAAGCCCCTCGATGAATTCGAGGTGGTGGCCTTTTCTTTTTCCTTTGAACTGGATTACCTCCGGGCGCTCATGATGCTCCGGCTTTCCAAAATCCCCCTCCGCGCCTCCGATCGGCGCAAAGGCCCGGGCAAAAAATTTTCGCATCCCCTGGTCATGGCCGGCGGAATCTGCGTCAGCGCCAACCCCGAGCCCATGGCCGATTTCCTCGACCTCATCGTGATCGGAGATGCCGAGCCGGTGATTGCATCCCTTGCCCAGAGACTGCTCGAGCTTGGTCCTCATCCCGGGCCGGAGGAACTGCGGGACCAATTCGCCGAAGTCCCTCATATCTATGTTCCTTCCCGTCCGCAACAACAAATTTTGCGCGCAAGCGCCGCGGAAAATGATTTGCCCGCGCACCAGGTGATTTTCACGGAGGACATGGAATTCTCCGACCTGGGGCTTTTGGAATTGATGCGCGGCTGCCGAAGGGGCTGCCGATTTTGCCTGGAGGGATATTTCTCGAGGCCGGCGCGCGAGGCCAAATATCAGAATGTTATCCGCGCGATCGAGCGGGTGCGGGCCTTCCGCGACAAGCTCGGGCTGATCGCGCCGGTGGTGTCGGACTGGTACGGCTTTGACGGCCTGCTCCAATTCCTGGGGCGCGAGCGGATTCCCTTTTCGGTCTCGAGCCTGCGCATTTCCGCGCTGAAGGAGCGCCTGGTGGAACTGCTCAAGCAGAGCGGGAGCCAGACGCTGACTTTTGCGCCGGAAACCGGCTCGGAGCGGCTCCGGCGTTTTCTCAACAAGAGCCTGGAGGACGAGGCGCTGTTTCAAAAGATGCGCATGGTGGGCTCTTATCAATTTCCGCGCGTCAAGCTGTATTACCAGGTCGGTTTCCCGGAGGAGACGGACCTGGAGATCGAGGAAATCGCGGCTTCGGCGCGGAGGATTCAAACCGCCCTGGCCATGGGCGCGGGCAAAAAGCGCTATCCGGGGGTGGTCGAGGTGGGCGTGAACACTTTTGTGCCCAAGGCCTGGACCGCGTTCCAATGGCTGGCTATGGCCGGTCCGGACGAGCTTAGGAAAAAATTCAGCCGGCTGGCCGCGGCGCTCAAGCCCGCGGACGGGTTTGAGCTCAAGACCGATTCGATCCGCGAGGCGATTTTGCAGGGGATTCTTTCGCGCGGGGACCGCGGCCTGGGCGCGAGCCTCGAAAAAATGGCGCTGGGGAAAATGAGACCCGCGGAACTTTTAAAAGACCGGGAACTGGTCCATCATTATCTGAGGGAAAGGGCAGGGGACGAAACTTTTCCCTGGGACTTTATCGCGCCGGGCGTGAGCAAAAAATATCTGCGCCAGGATTATGAGCGCGCGCTCGAAGGGAAGCCGACTCCTGGTTGCCGGCCGGGCTGCGCGGATTGCGGGGCTTGCTGAATGAGGAAAGAGGAACGAAAGGATCAGTTGCTGGAATGCGCCTTGCGGCTTTTTGCCGAGCGGGGCTATCATTCGACCTCGGTCGCGGACATCATCCGGCGGGCCGCGGTGGCGCGCGGCACCTTCTATATTTATTTCAAGGACAAGCGGGATATTTTTCGGCAACTCCTGAACACCAACTTCGCTTACATTTACCGGGCGCTCCCCAATCTCAAGCTCACCGGGAACATGAACGAAAGGCAGTTGGAGGACGCGCTACGCAATTCTTTGCGCCTGCTCCTGAGCCACAAGAACTCGGTTGATTTCATCGCCCTGGTGATGCAGGAGGCCATGGGGGTGGACAAGGGCTTTGCCGACCAGGTGGATCATTTTTACAAGAACATGGCCGATATTTTTTGCGGCTATGTGGGCCGGGCGCAGGCCCTGGGCAAGGCCCGCAAGGCCGACCCCTATTTGGTGGCGCGGTTCATCGTGGGCATTTTCAAGGAAGCGATTTATCAATGGGCGGCCGGGGAGATCAAGGACCTGGACCGGCTTTCCGGCACCCTGGTCAAGTTCGTCATGTTCGGGATCCGGGGCGAGGCCCCGTAGGTCTGTAATTCATTTATGGTTCTGCGACTCTCCGGTCATGGGCACGAACCGGACCGGGAGCACGGACTGCCGCTCGATTTTTCCGTCGGCCGTTTTTTTGATCAGGACCAGTTCCTGATTGAAGCCCCCCACCGGAATGACCATCCTTCCCCCGGGCTTGAGCTGGTCAATGAGCGGCTGCGGGACTTGCTCGGGCGCCGCGGTCACGATGATGCCGTCAAAGGGCGCGGCCTCGGGCCAGCCCTTATATCCATCCCCGCAGCTCACGGAAATATTTTTGTAGCCCAGCTTTTCCAGCCGGGCCTTGGCCGTGTCGGCCAGGCCGCAGATGATCTCAATGGTATAAACCTCGTCCGCAATCTCGGCCAGCACCGCGGCCTGGTAGCCGGACCCGGCGCCGACTTCCAGGACCTTCTCGCCGCCCTTGAGCGCGAGTTGCTCGGTCATGAACGCCACGATATAGGGCTGGCTGATGGTCTGGTCGAACCCGATCGGGAGCGGGTGGTCATCATAGGCCTGGCTCCATAATTTTTCCGGCACAAAAACATGGCGGGGAACCTTGCGCATAGCCGCAAGCGCCAGCGGGTCTTTTACCCCGCGCGCCTCGATCTGGTCCTTGACCATTTCCTCGCGCCGCAAGGAGAAAATTTCATCCTGACTCCGGTCGGACATCTCCGCGCTTCCTTTCTGATCAGATTCCAGAGGCGGCCGGTTGGCGTCACGCGGACAACCGGGGGCGCAGCTCAATGCCAGAAAAGCAAAGGTCAGAATGGCGGTCCGGATTGGGTTGGGCATTTTCCTCAAGGTTTGGGGAAGAATTTTGCCAGCCGGCGCGGATGCATCATAAAGCTGACCGGGTCGCCGACATGGGCCGGTTTGGTATTCTCTTTTACCATGATGTATCCGTCGGCTTCCGCGATTTCATGGTGCCAGCTCTTGCGCCGGAGCGGCTCCACCCAGAACTCGCCGTTTTTGTTCTCGAGTTTGCCGCGGTAAATGTGCCGGTGATCTTTCACCCCCTCGAGGTCCTTGCCGGTCCGGGCCGAGATCAGCGTGAACTCCTCCGCGGGCTTGGCCTGCAACTTGAGGATCGCGGGCCGAACCATCAGCTCGAACCCGATTTCCGCGGCGCTGACCCGGCCGGGCAGGGAAAAGATGATCTGGCCATCCCGCTTGGAAAAGATGGTGGAATGAGCGGGCCGGATTTTGACGCCCTGAAAAACCACACGGGCGCTGATTTGCTCCAGGCTTTCAACGATGATGTCCTTGCGGCCAACCCCGGTGCCCCCGACCGTGATCACCAGATCGGCTTCCGCCTTGCCCGGGATCGCTTCAATCAGCGCCTCCGGGGCATCCTCCGCCAGAAGCACCCGCCCCAAACTGCATCCCATCTCCTCGCTCCGCATCGCCACCAGCCAGCCCGCGCTCGGATAGACCTGGCCGGGACGGGTGACTGTGCCCGGATGTCTAAGCTCGTCCCCAACCGCCAGCACCCACAGCCGCGGCTTCCGGATCACCTCGACCTCAAAATATCCGCCCGCGATCAGGAGCGACAATTCCCGACTCGAGAGCAGGGTTCCCTTTGGGAGCAGGACTTCGCCTTTGGCGAATTCCTGGGCTTCCGCCAACAGGTTCTGGCCCGGCTCCACTTTCTCCGACAGCTCGATCGTTTTTCCCTGCACAACAACTTTTTCCTCGTCAACCACCGCGTCCACATCCTCCGGAACCACTGCGCCGGTCGCAATCCAGACCGCCTCTCCATTCTCAACCGGGTCGGTCCGGGGATTGCCGGCGAAAACCTTGCCGGATAGTTTCAGCTTTTTCCCGGGACCGGAATCCGAGCTTTTGAGCGCGTATCCATCGCGGTAGCTGGTTCGAGCGGAGGGCAGGCTGACATAGGAGGGGGTGTCCTGGGCCAGGATCCGATTGTTGGCCCGGCGGATCTCGATGGTCTCCGTGGAAATGGCCGCGGTCTCGGCCATGATAATTTCCTGGGCCCGGTCAAGACTAACCATCTTTTCCATTACTCGCCTCCGAAAAGTTCAAGCATACGCACGATGTTCCATTTTATGCCTAGCAGGGTGTTGAAAAATTCCCTATTCTTCCTGTTTTTTCTCCTTCGACCATGTTTCAACTAGACTTCAGACCATTTGCGCTTGCTTTATTTCGGTCAACTCATTCAATTTTCTCTTCGCCGCCTCCCCAATTGCCCT